>DASYZY010000142.1:0-5360 GCA_035945735.1 Thermoplasmata archaeon | reverse complement strand
CCGCCGCGAGTGGAACGTCCCCGGCACCGTTGTCCTGGTCGAGGGCGAGAACGACCGCCGCTCGCTCAGTGCCCTCGGCGTCTCGGCCCCCATCCGGATCGTCCACAACGGCGAGTCCCTGGCGGGGCTCGCCGGCTCGATCTCGAGCGGGGTCCGCCGGGTCGTCGTCCTCACCGACTGGGACGCCGCCGGTGGACGGATCGCTCGGCGGATGCGCGAGCTCCTCGCCGACGGCCGGCTCGAGGTCGACCTCGACTCGCGCCGCCGCCTGTCGCTGGCCCTGCGGGCCGAGCTCGTGCATGTGGAAGGGCTCCACAGTTGGGTCGAACGCAAGTTGCGCCTGTCGGGCGACTCCCTAGACGAGTGGCTCGCCCGCACCGCCTAGCGGCGGCGGCCGCCGCCTACGGGATGACCTTGACCTGAGTTCGTCGCTCGTCGCGGCGGTTCCGGGTCCTCGACGGTCGCATCCGCTCGGCGCCCTTGCCCTTCCAGCGGAGGCCGCGCCCCTTTCGACCGGCGCTCGTGAGGCCTCGGAAGTCACGGCCCCGCGCGGGGCCCGAGGTGATCCACGCGATGCGGCGATCGGAACCGATCTGGGGGTGGGAGGGGTCGACCAGGATGACCTCGAAGAACTTCTCCTTCCCGTCCTCGCCGACCCAGTACGAGTTCAGTACCTCGAGGTTCGGGTGGTGCTTGTGGGCCCGCTCCTCGGCGATGCGCCGGAGGCTCTTGGCGAGCGTCATGCGCAGGATACCCTTGCGCTTGGGCCGGCGCCCGGCGATGATGGCGCGCTTGCGCTGGCCGCCCCGGCGGACGCGCACCCGGACCAGCAGGTACCCTTCCTTGGCCCGCCATCCGACCGCCCGCGCCCGATCGAGCCGGGTCGGTCGCTCCAGCCGGGTGACCGTGGATTGGCGACGCCAGGTGAGCAGCCGCTCGTGACGGAGCGCGGCGCCTTCCTCCCCCTGCGTGAGGCGGAAGGAGTGACCGATGCGAGAATAGAGCGAGCCGCTCATCAGAGGGAACGCGCGGGGGAGGGTGCGGCTCTTATAACGGTGCCGGGGCCGGCTCGTCGGTGGAAGTGCCCGGTGTGCCCTCCGGGGCGGGCTCCGCCCACGGCCAGCGCGCCCCGCTCGCCGGCCGGAGCTTCGCGGTGCCGTGGCTCTCGGTGAGCGCGACCCGCATCAGCTTCTGCTCGATCTCCCGTCCCAACCGCTCGGCCCGCGGAGCTTCCCCCGAGGCGAGCGTCGTTGGGAACTCCCAGGCGAGCGAGGCACCGCCGCTCGTCGGTCGAAGTCGGAACCGGAGCTCGACGAGCCCGCCCGGTATCGACGGATTCATCCGAGCCAGCTGGGCGCGAAGCTCGGTGCTCCCGTCCCGATCGGACGACTCGACCCGGAAGCCGAGCTCCTCGAGGTAGCTCTGCAAGTGGCCGGCGAGCCGCTCGCGGCCGAGCCCCTGCGCCTTCAACCAGTCGCCGCTCACGCGCTGCCCTTCGTGCCGCGGGTCATCCGCTCGAGGTTCTTGAGGAGGCCGAGGAGCATCCGGTACTCGGCCTCGGTCGGCGTCGACCGGCCCATCACGCGCCGAAGCAGGAGCGCCAGCCCCCGCCGCTTGTGCGCCGGATAGCCGGTGCGCGCGATGAGCTCGCTCGCGCGTTGGAGGAAGAGCTCCTTCTCGTGGCCGTTCAACAGGAGGATTTCCGGCGCCGGCGTGCTCTCTGGATTCTCGACGAGCCCGGCGCGGTGGACCGCATACAGGACGACCGCCACCGCGTGGGACAGGTTCAGGGTCGGGAACTCGCGGCGCGCCGGAATGTGGACGAGCAGGTCGCACCGGGCGAGTTCCTCGCGAGAAAGGCCGTTGTCCTCGGGGCCGAACAGGAGCGCGAGCCGCCCGTCGAGCCCTCGGCAGAGCTCGCCAAAGCGCTCCGGAGAGATCGATCGCCGCAGGTAGGAGGCGGAGCGACCGGTGGAGAGGTCGGTCGTGCCCACGACAAAGTCCGACTCGGCGAGGGCCGAATCGAGGTCGGGGTAGGTCTTTGCGTTCTTCAGCAGCGCGATCCCACCCATCGCCCGGCGCCGGGCCTCCGGACCGAGCGAGGCCCGGGGCGCGACGAAGCCGAGCGAGCTCGCGCCGAAGTTCCGAGCGAGCCGGGCGACCGCGCCGACGTTCCCGTCCTCCTTCGGCCGGATCAGGAGGACGCGGAGCCGCGCGCTCACGACGCGCTGCCCTCCGAAAAGAGGCGACGGACCATCCACTCCGCGTCGAACGGCCGGAGGTCTCCGTATCCCTGGCCGAGACCGACGAAGAGGATGGGACGGTCGGTCACGAACGTGCTCGACAGCGCCCCCCCGCCCTTGGCGTCGGCGTCCAGCTTGGTCAGGACGAGCCCGTCCACGCCGAGCTCTTGGGTGAACAGCTTCGCTTGCTCGACCAGGTCGTTGCCGCTTAGCGCGTCGCCGACGAAGAGGGTGAGCTGGGGCGGGACGACCCGGCGGATCTTCTTGGCCTCCTCCAGGAGGTTCTCGTTCGTGTGCTGTCGGCCCGCGGTGTCCACGAGCACGACCGGGATCGAGCGCGCGCGGGCGTGCTCGACGGCGTCGAAGGCGACCGCCGCCGGATCGCTGCCCTCCTGCTGCCGTACCACCTTGATCCCAAGCCGCTCGCCGTGGACGAGAAGCTGCTCGATCGCCCCGGCGCGGAAGGTGTCCCCGGCGGCGATCACGACGCCGAGCCCTTGGCCGCGCAGCCAGTGGGCGAGCTTGGCGATCGTCGTGGTCTTGCCGGCACCGTTGACCCCGACGAAGAGTATCACGTACGGGCCCGGTTGCTGGCGCCGGATGGCGGCGACCAGGTCGAACGGCGGGCGGGCGAGGATCTTCCGGACCGTCTCCTCGCAGCTCGCCTTGATCGCGGCCTCGGCGTCGGCGCCCCACTTGACCTTGCGACCGGCGAGCTCGTGACGCAGGTCCTTCCGGATCCGCTCCACGACCGGCAGCGCCACGTCGGACTGCAGCAGAGCGATCTCGACGTCGTCCAGGGTGTCCTCGAGCGTGGCGTCCTTGATCCGGCTACCCAGCAACCCGTCGGTGAACGCCCCGTCGGCCGCCGACGGAGCCGCCGCGTTGGGCGCTGTCGCCGGTGCTCCGCTGGACCGGGAGTCCGCCTCGGCGCGCCCGAACAGGCGGCCCTTAATCGCTGCCCACACCGGCCGGTTCCTCCCCGGCCGCCCCGGGGCCGGCGAGCGACTCGACCCGCCGCGAGACGATCTGGATCCGCTCCTCCACGGTGCGGACCTGGCCCTCGAGCTCGCGTGCCGCCTGCTCGATCTGCGTGATGCGCTGACCCAGCAGCTCGGCGGCCTTGGGTCGGTCCATCTGGGCGACATAGCCCGAGCCGATCCCGATCAGGACCGGACCGCTCCGGTCGGGGTTTCCCCGAAGGTACGTCTCGCCGCCGATGGGGATGAGCACCTCGCTGTCGGAGCCTGCGCGCTCGAGCCCGTCGAGGGCCTCCCGGGCGCGGAGGTGATCGGTGCGGGAGGCGCTCAGGAGCTGGTGCTGCTGGAGCAGCGCCGAGAGCTGGTTCCGGTATGCGTCGAGCCGGACCAGATCCTCCTGGACCTGCTGCTCGGCGTTCGGCGGGCTGGCGGCGCTCATGGCGCGGGGGCCGCCACGCTCTCGATCCGGATCAGCTCGCGCGTCACCCGGTGCCGGCTGCCCAGGTCCGAGAGCACGCGCTCCCGCGCCCGTTCCTCCGTCTCTGCGTCGCGCCGGATCACGAAGGGCTGCCAGTAGCCCCGCCGGGCTCGGAAGGATCCGGTTACCGTGTACTGGGTCATGAAAGCGGTACGGGCCGCCCACCCGGGTCCGGTTCTTAACCTCTTGTGGAAGCGGGACGAGCCACCGGCCCGTCAGGAAACTCGGCGGTCGTCCGCGGCCCGAGCTTCCTCCGCCGCGACCTTCGACCGCCACCGCTCCCGTTGCCGGATCCACCGGATCTGGCGAGTTTCCAGCGCACGGGTGGAAGCTGAGAGATCCACGGGGGGCGCCGGTTCCTTCGGCCTCTCGGGCTCCGCCACGGGGGCCGGATCGACGGGTGCCGGCGGGGGAGGCGGCTCGGCCACGGACTCCTCCAGCGACCGGACCCGGCGACGCTCGGCCATCAGTTCGCCCTCGCCCGGACGACGGCCCAGCGCTCGGCCACCTCCTCCTCGCTGAAGCCGACCGTCGGCGAAAAGAGCACCCGATCGCCCCACTGGGCCCGGGCCTCCGAGTACTGCTCCACGGCGAGGGGAAGCACGACGCCGTCGGCGCGTACCCGTTCGGCGAGGGCGCCCAGGACGCCGAGCGGATCCGCGCCCGCGGGCTCGACCGTCATCGACGGCGCGTAGCAGCGGAGCACGTCGTCGGCGTAGCTCCGGCCGGGCTCGTCGACCACGACGGCGGTCGTGCAGCCGCGCTTCATCATGAGGTAGGCGCCGAGCGCGCCCCGAGGCCCGTCCACGAGCGCCACCAGCGAGCCGGCCACGCCGAGCGGAAGCCCACCGGGGCCGCGCGCGCGATCCAGCGAGAGGTAGGTCCGGGGTCCCCGGACCTCGACCTGCAGCTCCACCGTCGGGTGGGTGAGGTCGACCCGGAGGTGCCGGTCGGCGAACCGCTCCCCGATCGCCGCCCCCAACCGGCCGGCGAGCTCCTGGCTCGTGAAGGGATGCGAGCCCACTCGGCGCGCACGCACCGCGTAGCGGCTGCCGTCGACCAGCGCGGGATCGGCGAGCGTCAGCAGCGCGGCGGCGATCTTCGGCTCCTCCGATTCGACCTCGGTGACCTCGCTCACCGAAGTCACCCCGAAGATCGTCCGGAGGAAGCGGCCGGCGCGGGGCGCGTCGTCCGCCACCACGTAGAAGTGGCCGTGGTCCGAGCGCAGCCGGCACGGCAGCCCCGCTGCTCGAAACCGTTCGAGAATGTTCCGTTCGAGCGTACGCTCGAACTCGCGCCGGACGGGCGGCGATTTGAGCGCCAGCTCGCCGTAGCGGACGAGGAAGGTCGCCGCCATCGCCACCGTTATGACGAGAACGCCGCTTGAGCGTTGCCTCGGTTCCCATGCCCGCACCTCCGAACGCGAGTCCGGAGGAGGTCGACCCGTGGGAGGCCTCGATCGAGTCGGTTCTCGTCGCGCTGGCCCCGGCGCTCGCGCGCCGGGGGTTGGCTATCCCCGATCCGGAGCTGCGCCAGGAGCTGCAGGTGGCGACGGGCGGTCCCGCGGACATGGCGCTGGCCCTGCACCGCTTCGCCCGCCAGGCAAACCGCACCGGGCCCGAACTAGCCTCGGAGCTGGCCACCGAGCTTCCTCAACCC
>DASYZY010000141.1:0-11134 GCA_035945735.1 Thermoplasmata archaeon | reverse complement strand
TGGACGTGCGGAGCTCCGTCCATCTCGGCGATAGAACCGTGGAGCGCGATGAGCTCGTGGGGACGGTCGAGCACCATCGCGTCGTACTCCCGCCCGTTCCAGTAGCCGATCTTCGAGCGGCGGAACATGCCGATGCCGCTGACGACGATGCCGGCCTTCAGGCCGTGGGTACGGGCGAGCTCGGTCAGCGTCGCGAGCACTTCCTGTCCCTCGTCGAGTCGAACCACCCAGCGTCCCCCGTCCCGGTGCAGCTGCATGGCGGCGGCAGCGGATCGGGAGCTAAGGGATTGCGTATCCGGACCTCTGGGCAAACCGTATGGAGCCCGGCCCGCTCGAGGGGCCGTGGTGTCGCCGGAGCTCCTCACGCTGAGCGTCCCGGCGTCGCCCGAGACGATCCTCGGACGGCTGCGGGCAGGGGGCCCGGCGCTCGTCGCGCTCTCCGGAGGAGTGGACTCAGCGGTCGTCGCCGCCCTCGCGTTCGACGCGCTCGGCCCTCGGGCGCGGGCGGCCACGCTGGTGGGGCCGGCGATCTCGGCGGAGGAGGCCGTATGGGCCCGCCGGATCGCCGATGAGATCGGGATCGACCATCTGCTCCTCGAGGCGGATCCCCTCTCCGAGCCCGCCTACCGGGCCAACGGTCCCGACCGCTGCTACCACTGCCGGACCGTCGAAGGGGGCGTGCTCGCGCGCTGGGCGGCCGGCCACGGCTCCCCCCGGCTTCTCGACGGCGCCCACCTCGACGACCTCGGGGAGGATCGGCCCGGCCTCCGGGCGATGGAGGAAGCCGGCTTTTCCCACCCGTTGGTCGAGGCTGGCTGGCGCAAGCCCGACGTGCGGCAGTACGCCAGCGAGCGCGGGCTGTCGAACTCGGACCGGCCCTCCAACGCCTGTCTCGCGTCCCGGATCGCCACGGGGGAGCCGGTGAGCGCCGAGCTCCTGCAGCGGATCGAGCGCGCCGAGGCGTACCTTTCCACGTTGGGCTTTCGGCAGGTCCGTGTCCGGGCCTCCGAGGGCGCTGCCCGGGTCGAGGTGGACCCGGCGGATCTCCCCCACCTGTTCGCGCCGGTGACGGCGACCTCGATCCGGGCGCAGCTCGTCGAGCTCGGGTTCCACTCCGTCGAGCTCGACCGGCGCGGGTATCGCCGCGGAGGCGGCCGGCCGAGCTGATGCCGAAGCGGAGCGGCCCGAGGGAGCACCCGCCCTCGCCGGCCGACCTACCGCCCGAGCGGCTCCGGCTCGGGGGGCGGGAGAACGACCGCTTCGAGCTCGACACCGACCTGGTGCCGCAGGGAGATCAGCCGAAGGCGATCGGGGAGATCCTCCAGCGGTTCACCCACGACGAGCGGTACGTCACGCTGCTCGGGGTGACCGGTTCCGGCAAGACCTTCAGCGTGGCCCATGCAGTCGCGAGCCTCAACCGGCCGACGTTGGTCATCTCCCCCAACAAGACCCTCGCCGCCCAGCTCGTCGCCGAGTTCCGGGCGCTGTTCCCGCGCAACGCCGTTGAGTACTTCGTCAGCTACTACGACTACTACCAGCCCGAGGCCTACGTTCCCCAGATCGACCTCTACGTCGAGAAGGACGCCCAGGTCAACGAGGAGATCGAGCGCCTCCGGCACCGGGCCACGCAGGCCCTCCTGTCCCGGCGCGACGTCCTCGTCGTCGCGTCGGTGAGCTGCATCTTCGGCCTCGGCTCCCCCGAGGAGTATCGGGCCGGCGTCGTCGAGGTCGAGGTCGGGGCCAAGCTGAACCGGCAGGAGCTCCTGCGCAAGCTCGTCTCCACGCGGTACCGCCGGAACGAGACCACGCTCGAGCGCGGTACCTTCCAGGCCCACGGCTCCACGGTGGACATCATGGACCCGAACGACCAGGCGTTCCGGCTCGTGCTCGAAGGCGACAGCGTCGCCGAGATCCACGAGCTGGATCCCGTCACGCGCGACGAGCGCCGCGCGCTGCCGCGCGTCCTCGTCTTCCCGGCCACCCACTTCCTGACCGACCGCGAGCGCCAGGAGGTGATCCTCGGCCAGATCAAGGCCGAGAAGGAGTCCACGGTCGCCGAGTTCACGCGCCAGAACAAGCTCGTGGAGGCGCAGCGGCTCAACAGCCGCACCGACTACGACATCGAGATGATCCGCGAGACCGGCTTCTGCAGCGGGATCGAGAACTACTCGCGGTACTTCACAGGCCGCGCCGAGGGCGAGCCGCCGTACACGCTCCTCGACTTCTTCCCGAAGGACAGCCTCGTCGTGATCGACGAGTCGCACGTCACCATCCCCCAGCTCAACGGGATGTACCGCGGCGACCGCAGCCGCAAGGACACGCTCGTCGACTTTGGATGGCGGCTGCCCTCCTGCCGCGACAACCGGCCGCTGCGGTTCGCCGAGTTCCTGCAGCGCGCCCCGCGCCTGCTGTTCGTCTCGGCGACGCCGGGACCGTTCGAGCTGAAGAGCTCGACCGGCGTGGTCGAGCAGATCATCCGGCCGACCGGGCTCGTCGACCCGCCAGTGGAGATGCGGCCCATCCCGGGCCACATCCCGGACCTGGTGACCGAGCTCCGCGCCGTCGTCGAGCGCGGGGAGCGCGCGCTGGTCATCACCCTCACCAAGCGCACGAGCGAGGACCTCGCCAACCACCTGTCCGGCCTCGGCTTCAAGGTCCGCTACCTGCACTCGGAGGTCGAAACGATCAAGCGGATCGAGGTCCTGCGCGACCTCCGGCTCGGCGTCTTCGACGTGCTCGTGGGCATCAACCTCCTGCGCGAGGGGCTCGACCTCCCCGAGGTGAGCCTGGTCGCGATCCTCGACGCGGACAAGGAAGGGTACCTCCGGAGCGCGACGTCGCTGATCCAGACCGCCGGCCGGGCCTCGCGCAACCTCCAGGGCAAGGTGATCTTCTACGCCGACCGTGAGACCGGCTCGATGCAGCGCGCCCGCGCCGAGATGAGCCGGCGCCGCGAGCTCCAGATCGCCTACAACACCGAGCACGGCATCCAGCCCGAGACGATCCGCAAGGCGGTCCGGTCGATCCTCTCCGAGGGCGACGAGGACAGCGCGGCGGCCGGTGAGGTCTCCGAGCGCAAGCTGCCGGTCCTCCTGGCCAACCTCGAAGAGGAGATGCGGCTGGCGGCGGAACGCCTCGAGTTCGAGGAGGCCGCGCGCATTCGCGACCGGCTCCGGGCCGTCGAGGAGCGGTACGGGCTGCGCCGCGGGGGCCGGAAGAGCTCGGCCGCGGCGGCCGCCTGAACGGTCACCCGCCGCCCCCGCCCCCGCACCCGCCGGCAGGGCTCTAGTAGCGGTCCCCGTGTGCCGTGCCGTGGTGCGCAGCGCGGTGCCCCCAAGACCAGGGCGGCTCACCGACCTGCGCCGCTCGGGCTCGGTCACCTCCCTCCTGTTCCTGTACGAGTGCACGACGGCGGAGCGGAACCGGCTCCAGCCGATCGCCCAGAAGCTCGAGCTCACGGTCCAGGCGGCCTCCCACGTCTACATCCAGCTCCGTCGCGCCGGGCTCGTGGAGCGCCGCCGGGGGATCTACCGGCCCACCGTTGGTGGGGTGGCCTGGCTGCACGGTGCGCTGGGGATGCTCCGCGACGACCTGGCCGAGCGGCTGGCGGCGCTCCGGGTCGTTCGAAGCACCCGGGCGCTCGCGCTCGCGCCGCTAGCCGCCGGCCAACGCGTCTCGCTCGAGATGCGGGACGGTTGGCTCGCCGCCCGGCCGAGCACCGGAGGGGCGTCGTCGGGTCGCGCTGTCCGCGGCGGGGAGCTCGGCTCGCTCGTCGAGGTCGCCGAACTCGATGGGATCGTGCCGATCGCTCCGGGCCGCATCCGGGTCATCGCGATCCCCGAGTCCGCGCTCGCCGAGGCGAGCACTCCGGCCCGACTGCGGGCCGCGCTCGACGGCGGGGGCAGCGGACCGCTGTCCGCCGTGGGACTCGAGGCCTGGCAGCTCCTCCAGCGTGCCGGGCTTGCGCCGGGCGGGCGCTTTGGCGTCGGGGCGGCGTCGCTCGAGGCCTCGCGGGTGGGCGTCGCCTCCACCGTGGTAATCCTCGAGTCGGAGTTGCCCCGGTTCCTCGAGAGCTTCCGGGAGGAGGCGCCTCCTAACTTGGTGGTGGAGCGGCTGGGACGGAGTCCGGCTCGCTCGGCGCAGAACCGCCCGGGCCGGGCGCGAGCGCCTCGTGCAGCGCGGTCCGGAGCTCAGCGACGCTCGTGACCGAGTGCGCCCCGTTCGTGCGCAGCCGGTCGAGGATGCGGTTGGCCTCCCCGCCGGTGTAATCGAGCGTCGGGCTGCGCGGCAGAAGATAGACCCGCTTCGGGTCACCGAGCACCTCCAAGAGCTCGAGGTTGGCGAGATTCCCGGGTCCGACCGGGACCGGCGCGAGCACTACCGCGCGCGCCGTGCGTACAAGCTCGAGGGTCCGGCTCCGCGTCTCCGGCCCGATGGGTGCGAAAGGCACCTCGGCGGTGATCGTGAGGCCGAGCTCGTTGGCGGCCTCCTCGTCGCTGTCGAGCAGCGAGAGCGCGCCCGCGGTCAGGTGGAAGCCGTCGGCCACGAGGCTTCGAAGCAGCTCGGCCGCGCTGCCGCCCCCTCCGATCACGTGGACCGGGCCCAGCCGCCGATCGGAACGGGTCGCGGTGGGTTCGGCCCCGGCGGCGCGGGGCGGCAGCAGGTACGGGCGCTGGCTCCGGGGGTCGCGCCGCAGCTCGGTCTCGACGCCCCAGACCTCCCGGAGCAGGCTCACCGAGAGCACCTCGTCGGGGGAGCCTTCGCTGACGAGGCGGCCGTGGGAGAGGACGAGGATACGGTCGGCGAAGCGCGCGGCCAGATTCAGGTCGTGCATCGCCGCGAGCACCGACAGCCGGCGTTCCCGCACCTGCTGCTGGACCCGTTCGAGGAGATCGAGCTGGTGGCCGATGTCGAGATGGGCCGTCGGCTCGTCCAGCAACAGGAGCGGCGTCTCCTGGGCAAGCGCGCGGGCGAGGAGGAGCCGCTGGTGCTCGCCCCCGGAGAGCTCGAGCACGCCGGAGTCGGCGCGGTCGCCGAGCCCGGCCTCGGAAAGCGCCTGTCGGGCCACCCGGAGGTCCTCGGCCGACTCCGCGGCGAACGGAGGCAGGTGGGCGTAGCGCCCGTACAGGACGTAGTCGAGCAAACGCAGATTGTCGCGGAGCGCCTCCTCCTGGGGGACCCAAGCCACGCTCCGGGCCCGCTCGCGGAACGAGAGGCTTCCGGCGGCGCGGCCGAACAGGGCGACCCGTCCCTGGGCGGGCGGAAGGAGGCCGAGGCAGGCGCGGAGCAGCGTGCTCTTGCCGGAGCCGTTCGGACCGGCCAGCGCCACCAGCTCGCCGGGCGCGGTTCGCAGGCTCACCTGGGACAGCGCGGTGCGCGCCCCATAGCGGACGGTCAGCCCCTCGACCTCGAGCGGGCCGGCCGCGCTCATCGCGCCTCCCCCATGAAGATGCCGCGCCGGTGGCGGACGAGGAGCAGGAAGAAGAACGGGGCGCCGGCGAAAGCCGTGAAGAGTCCCACCGGAAGGACAACCGAGGGAATGGCGATGACCGCGATATCGTGGGCCAGCAGGAGGAAGGCCGCGCCGACGAGCGCCGAGCCGGGCAGGACCGCCCGGTAGTCCGAGGACCAGACTCGGCGCACGACGTGCGGTGCGATGAGCCCTACGAAACCGATGATCCCCGCGAAGGCGACGGCGACCGAGGTGACGACCGAGGCCAGGAGGATCGACCGGTGCCGAACCCGGTCGGAGTTCACGCCCAGGCTCTGGGCCACATCGTGGCCCAGCTGCAGGATGTTGAGCTCCCGGCCGAGCAGGAGGAGGGGGGCTCCGGCCATGAGGAGTCCGCCGAGGACGAGCCCATCGCGGTCCCAGCTCGCGCCGCCGAGCCCGCCGAGGAGCCAGAAGCTCACCTGGATGCTGCCGAAGGGGTTGAACAGGAGCACGACCGAGAGGATGGCCGACAGGACATTGGCAAGGGCGACCCCCACGAGGAGCAGGGTCTCGACCGAACCGCCCAGGTACCGAGACGCGAGGAGGATCACCCCCCCGGTCCCGAGGGAGCCGAGGAAGGCCAGCAGGGGCAGGACGAGGTTGGCTTCGGCGAGCCCCAGCTGGAAGATGAACAGGAACGAGGCGCCCAGCGTCCCTCCCGAGGAGATGCCGAGCAGGTAGGGGTCGGCCAGCGGATTGCGAAAGATCCCTTGGAGCGCCGCCCCCGAGAGGCCGAGCGCCGCGCCGACGAGGAGCGCGAGCAGGACCTGGGGCAGGATCGCCTCCCAGAGGATCTCGGTCCAAGCCACGCAGTGAAAGGCGTTGGTGCCGGGCGGGCAGTTCGAGGCGAGCAGCAGCCCGCCCGAACCCTGGTGGACGAGGATCCAGAGCTCGTCCGACAGCGGGATCGGGACCGTGGCGAGGAGGGGGGAGAGGAGGGCAAGGAGGAGTCCACCGACCAGGAGGAGGAGCACCGCCGGCGAGCGACGCCGCGCCACGCCCGGTCGCCCCGCCGAGCGGCTAGGCGGTGCGCGGGGGCGGGTAGAGACCTGGGTGGACGAAGCCGAACAGGATGGGGAGGCCGTCGAGGATCATCGTCGGATCCGGTTCAGTGATCAGGTTCGAATCGATCCCATAGGCGTGGCCATCGCCGACGGCCGCGAAGCTGCTCCAATCCGGGCCGGCTTGGTAGACGGAAACGTCGACCCCGAATCCCGTCCCGTAGATGATGATGGTCGCGTTCGAGAGGAGCACCTGCGCCCCCGTCAGGACCGGGTAGGGAAGCGAGGAGTTCGCGCTCACGCTGGTCGCGCCCACGAACTCGATGAGCGACTCACCGAAGGTCGTCGGCCCGTAGCTGAAGTAGCCCGGGTAGCTGCTGCTCGCCGGGTCGGCGTAGAAGGTGAGTAGGACCGTTGGCAGGGTAGCGCCGGAGTTCGTCAGGTTCTCCTGAACGAGCGAGGCGTTGCCGAGCACCGACTGGAGCTGGTTGACCAGGGAGTTGGCCGCGGAGCTTACCGGGAAGATCTGTGCGAGCAGGTTCACGTCGACGGCGATCCCGCCCAGGGTCGCCGGCTGCAACACGAGCACGGGGAGGTGGTAGGTGTTCGCGAGCTCCTCGGCGTCGCTCAGGCTGACGATGGTCGAGATCAGCACCAGCTGCGGGTCGAAGTCGAGGAGCTCGGGGATGTCCAGCGAAGGGTAGGTGCCGACGCACATCGAGGTGGAGAGCGACCACGCGGAGATCTGGCTCGTGTTGTAGTCGGTCGCCAGCGTGAGGTTGGTCCCGGTCGAGATCCCGCAGTCGACCCCGACGACTCGGTCCCGGAGGCCGAGGCGGAACATCGTATCCAGGATGCTCGGAGCCAGCACGATGACCCGTTCGGGGTTGGCCGGGACGGCGACGCCGCGGCCTTCGTCGTCGACGACGTGGATGGATCCGGGAGGCGCCGGATTCGGGCGGAGCTCGAAGTAGGCCGCGGTCGTCGCGACGCCCGCCCCGGCCACGACCAGGATCAGCACCGCGGCCGCCGCCAGAGGCACGCTGCGTCGAGCGGTCGGGGCCGCCGGCGCCGATTCGGGAGCCGTCAAACTCATTGTAACTGAGACAAACTGGTTTTCATATAAGGCTTCACCGGGCGGCCTGACCTCGCGGTCGAGTCGGGGTAGTCTGTGACCCACCGCTCGGCGGTCCCCGGCGGCGACCGGTGCGAAAAGCTATCTCGCAAAGGTCGTCCGCGACGCGGGAGGGAGCATAGGCTAACTTGGCAGACCAGCGGGCTCCAGTCAGGGCAGCGAACGCTGCCCTGGGACGATGGGTCTGCGGAGGGCTCCAACGGAGCCCCATGACGAGTGACTGGAGCGGCGGAGAGACCCGCATATCAGGGTTCAAATCCCTGTGCTCCCACCTCCCCCCTCTGGTCGATGGTAGATCCGGCTAAGGGAACAGATTCATCGACTCCCTGGCCCGCTCCCCTGCGCCACGAGCCCGCCGGTACGGGTTGGCCGCCAGCGTGCGTCTGATACGGGTTCTCGACCTCGCGGCTCGGAGGGCTCGAGCTTGGAGGATCTCAAAGATCTCACTCTATGGGATGTGGTTACGATTGCTGCTAGCGTGCTGTTCGTGGTAGCCCTATTCGCCACGATAGCCTTCGCCAAAGTGCCTGGGCTAGCGCCTTGGCTCATTGCGTCGCTGGCGCTGACGCTCCTAGTCTCCGTCGGGACGAAAGCGTACTCGGCCTGGGACGTGCACGAGGTCTGAAGTGCGTGGATGCGATCCTGAATTCGGGCGAAGGATTCACTCACACACCTGCGGCTCCTCGTGCTCCGACCTTTCGGCTCCGACCGTGGACTTGCCGAGACGGCTCCGCGATCCCGCGAGCCGTCCGCGGTGGACTCCGTTCCCCCACTGACGAGATGTGCTCCACACGATTGCCCCGCACTGGAGAACGCCTGTGACCGCGGCTGGGCCCGAGAGAGCTCGAGTCCGGCCCCGGAAAGGTCACCCGACGAGCACGGGCCGCACTGCGAGTCGGCCCCCGCGAACCCAGGCGGAGCGGCCCCTTCCACCGCTCGACGTCGCGGTCGATCTGACGCGGCAGCATACCTTGCTCCAAATGATGGCCGAGCGGCTCCGGGAGTCCGCAACGGCCATGGAGCTGACCGGCACCGTGCCCGCGCCCCGCTTGGAACGGGCGCTGGACGTGCACCGTCGGTTCCTCGTCGAGGTCCACCTGGCGAACGAAGACGAGGTCGCCATGAGGCTGCGCAAGAGCGGCAGGCCGGCGGCGCGAGAGCAGGCGGACCTGTGCGCCCGGGAGCACCCGCGCGCGGCCGAGTTCGAGCGGGCGGCGGGGCTGCTGCTCGAAGAGCATGGGGAGCAACAGAGCGTCAATGCCCGCCGACTGGCCGAGCTACTCCGGGGGGAAGCGGCCCAGATCGAGCGGCACCACCTGGTGGACGAAGAGCCGCTGCTCCGGAACCTCGACCGATGGCTGACGCCTGCGGTGCGCGCGCAGCTTGCGCGCGGGATCCGGCGCCGAGACTCGGTGCGGGCGGACGCCGAGGAGGCCTTGGTCTCCTGGTCCGCCGAGCTCCACCCCGCCGCGGATTAGGCCCGACGATTCGCTTCCGCGTCGGCCTGCGGTGGTTTCCGAAGGTTAATCGAGGGGACTCCCGTCCGTCCGCCGATTCCAGCCGTGACGGACACGAAGGGAGCTCCGGACGCCGGGCCGGCGCGCCGCCCTTCGGTCGGGTTGAGCTCGAGCGTCGTCTTCCTGATCACGATCGCCATACAGGCGATCGGCTACGCGGCGAGCTACTTCACCTCCCATCACATCGGAGGAATGGGGGCCGACGGCCTCGCCATCCTGAGCATCTCGGGGCTCTACCTCCTCATCGCCTCCACCCTGAGCGGCCTCGGCGACCTTCGCGTGGGTTCGGCGTACGTGTTCTACGTCGCCCGCGGCCGGGACCCGCGGTCGATCACGTCCACCTACCTTGCCCTCCGGCTGGGGCTGGTCGCCGTCGCCAGTGCGGCGGCCTTCCTACTGTCGCCCCTGCTTCCGTTCGTCCACGGTAGCGCGTGCGGCGGGCTGAGCCGCGCCGACGAGTTCACCATCTTCGGGCTGTTCATGCTCATCCCCCTCCTCTGGTCGCCCGGCGTCGTCTACGGGCAGCTGTGGGTCGCCCGGGGCAACTCGATCCGGGGACAGTACCCACTCCTCGTCCAGTCGGTCGTTCAGACGGTCGGCCTGATCACGGTCGCGTTGGTCGCCCAGACGCCCCAGGTGGCGATCTGGGGCATCGTCGGAGCCTACCTCATCGGGGGCGTGGCTTCCGCGGCGTACTCGCTCCCGTCGGTGGCGAGCTACACCGTCGGGCGGCCGAGCGGTGCCGAGGCGCGTCGGCTGTTCATCTACGCCTGGCCGCTCATGGGGGGACTCTTCCTGCAGTACATCGCCTCGAACACGCTCCCGTTCTTCGTCCAGGGGGTGTCGGAGGAGGCGGTCACGATCTTCCTCGCCGCGAACGGCTTCCGGATCCTCCTCATGGGGTTGCCCAACGCGGTCTCGGTCCCGCTCTTCCCTCACCTTACGAACTTGCACGTTCAACGCGAGTACGAGGTCCTCCGACGTCGCACGTGGTTGGCGCTTCGGTACACGGCGATGCTGATCATCCCCGCCGCCATCGCCTTCGTCGCCTACCGGTCGAATCTCCTCGACCTCCTGTTCGGCCACAATTACGTGAGCCCACCGCTCTGCCCAGGACAGTCGCCGACGGGGTCCTCTGCCCCGCTCGGCTCGAGCGGAAGCGTCGCGCTCGCTCTGCTGGCGGTCTCGGCCATCCCTGCGGCCCTCACCGGGATCATCCTCACCGCCCTCAACTCGGTGGGCCGCCAGCGTCTCGAGCTCTATCTGCAGGCGCTCACCGTCGTCATCCTGCTCGGGGTAAGCTTCCTCGTCCTGCCCCCGTACTCGGTGCTCGGCAACTGGGGTCTGTCCGGCGCAGGATGGGCGGTCCTGATCTCCTCGGTGGGCGGGTTCCTCCTGAACGTTTACTTCCTGGAGCGGATCCTTGCGGTCCGGATCCAGCCGCGCCCGATCCTCGCCATCGTCGCGAGCGCGGCCGCGAGCTTCCTGGTGATCTCCCGGCTCAACACGGTGATCAATCCCACGCACTGGTACACGCTCGGCTTCGCGCTCGTGCTCGGCTTCACCAGCTACTTCGTCGTGCTTGCGCTCTCGGGGGAGCTCTCCAAGACCGACGTGCGTCAGATCGGGAGCTTCCTGGGACTGCCCGCGTCGGTGGGCGATCTCTTCGCCCGGGCCTGCTGGCGGGAAGAGACCCGGGACCATGGCGAGCTGCTGGTCGGGGAGCGCGGCGAGGAGAGCGACGCGACCCTGGACTCCACCCGCATCGACCCGAACGCCCCCGACAAGCCGCAGCGCCCCCGTGGATTGGGGTGATGGGATTCCGCCACCCCGACATGCTTAAATTCCGCCTCCCACTCATCCCAGTGTGACGGACATGACGCTCCACGTGGAGGTCCGGCCCAACGCCGTGGCCCAGGTCCAGCAGCTCCTGAAGGGCCAGAAGTCGGAGCTCGCGGTCCGCCTCTACGCGCAGCCCGGCGGGGGC
>DASYZY010000140.1:0-3271 GCA_035945735.1 Thermoplasmata archaeon | reverse complement strand
GAGCTGGTTCTCGACCTGGAGCTCGTGTTCGAACTCTAGCTCCTGCATCTGACTGGGGAGAGTCGTCGCGAGGTAGCCCGCGATGTACGTGGTCACGAGCAGGAGCCCGAGCACGGTCCCGACTGCGCTGACCTGGGCGCGGCGGGAACGGATCCGGCGTCGATGAATCGTCTTGCGGGAACGCAAGGAGAAAAGCCCCCTCCTTGAGAGTTTTAGGCGGGGACCCTCTATTTAAAGGGGCGTCGAGGCGCTGTTCCCGGCCGGCAGCGGCCGGTTCGCCGTAGGTCGCTCCGGGGACTCGGACCCCGGCGACCGGTCGGAGCCTCGCCGACGACGCAGGCACGCTCCCTCGGTCTCCCGTCGCTCCTTCCGATCGCGCGAGGAACTCGCCGCTCCGGAGGGGAATGGAGCTGGGTCGCGAAACCCACGTGCCGGAAGCACCGCCGGTGCTAGCGGGAACTCCGGATCGGGCACCGGTTCGAACCTCAATGCCGGTCCCTCCGGCTCCTCAACACCGGCACCATCCATCCCGCGCATCGGTTCACCGGCGGGTCGTGGGGGTAGCTCGGCGGGCCTGTCTCTCCGAGTGGGCGCGGCGCTCGTCGCGGGGGTCGCCGGGCTTCGCGGGTACGCTTGGACCCAGGGCTGTCGCCCGCGAACGTAGCGAAGCCCGGCCGCCGCGACGGTGTCGTCGGGGGAACGGCTGTCCCACTCCTCGGGAGGCCGGGTCGGTCGGGCCCAGCGTGCGGCGATCCGGGGATGCCGCCCCCGTTCGACCGACCCGCGCGACGGCCGTGGTGACGCTCGCGCCAGTTCGTCGGCCCGGGCCGACGAAGGCGCCAAGTACTTCGGCGGGGGTTGGACGGCTGCGTTGGGGGCCGAACTCGGGAGGATCTGCGATGGCGTATGACATGTACCAGGAGATCATTCTCCAGCACTACCGGGCGCCCCACCATTTCGGACCGCTGGACCACCCGACCCTCTCCGGGGAGGAGTCGAACCCGCTCTGCGGGGATCACATCCGGATGGACCTACGGTTGGATGGCCCCGAGGAGCGGGTCGGGGAGGTCAAGTTCAGCGGCGACGGCTGCGCTATCTCGGTAGCCAGCGCCTCGATGCTCACCGACCGCATCCAGGGCAAGCCCTTGGCCGAGGTGAAGGCGCTGACCCAGGACGACGTCATCGCCCTCGTCGGCATTCCATTGTCGCCCGTCCGCATCAAGTGCGCCCTGACCGGGTTCGCGGCCTTGGGCCGCGCCTTGGCGGGCGGCCCGCCCTCCTCCGCGACGGCCGAGCCCGCTCGCGAGGCGACGTGACGATCGCGGTCGACCCGGACTGCTGCGTGCTCTGCGGTCTCTGCACCGGAGTGTGCCCGCCGGGCGCCCTCGTGCTCGATCCGTACGAGCTGCGCGTCCTGGAGCACTGCAACGGTTGCGGGCTCTGCGTCCCTTACTGCCCAGTCGGGGCGCTTTCCGGCGGTCGACTGCAGCGTCGCCGAGGGCAGCGGAGGTAGACGGCGTTGGCCTTCCCCGCCGGAGTCCTCCCATCCGCGTCGTCGCCTCGGGTGCTCCTCGTCGACCCCTACCTCGCCCGAGAGGACCCCATGGAGCGCAAGTTCGTCGAGCTTTACCCGTCGCTCGGCGTCCTCTCGCTCGCCGCGTTCCTCCGGGACCGCGGCATGGACGTCGCCGTCACCGACCTCACCTTCGCGCGATCGACCCGTCCGGCGGCCGAGGCGATGCGTCGTCACCGACCGCAGCTGGTCGGAGTGCACACGAAGTCGCTCACCCTGCCGCGGGCACTCGAAGTGGCGAGGCTCGCCCGGGAGGCGGGCGCGCTCGCCGTGGCGGGGGGGCCGGACGCGGCGACACGCCCCGAGAGCTACCTCGACGGCGGCTTCGATGTAGTGGCCACCGGCGAGGGCGAGCTGACCCTGCTGGAGCTTGCGGGCCGGGCGGCGATCGGGGCGCCGTACGCCGACGTCGCAGGAACGGTCTCGCGTGTCAGCGGGCGACTCCGACGCGCGCCGGCCCGTCCCTTCCTGAAAGAGCTCGATTCGCTGCCGTTGCCGGCCTGGGAGCTCATCGACATGGAAGGGTACCTACGGCGTTGGCAGGCGCGGACCGGCGAGCGCCGGGCGGCGCTGCTCACCTCCCGCGGCTGCCCGTTCGACTGCTCCTGGTGCTCGAAGCCCGCCTTCGGCCGGAGCTTCCGCCAGCAGTCCCCGGCCCGGGTGCTCGAGGAGATCGAGGCGCTGGTACGCGACTACCGGGTCGACTATCTCCGGTTCTGCGACGACGTCTTCGGGATCGAGCGCCACTGGCTCGAGCAGCTGCTCGATGGGCTCGAGGAGCGCGGACTCCGGATCCGGTTCGAGTGCCTGGCGCGCGTCGACCTCCTCAAGACCGACCTCCTGGCGCGCCTCAAACGGGCCGGGCTCGAGCGCGTGTACCTCGGCGTCGAGTCCGGGAGCCAGAAGATGCTCGACGCGATGAACCGCGGCACGCGCCTCGCGCAGATCGAGCGCGTCGCCGAGGCGCTTCGCGCGGCCGAGGTCCGGCAGTTCTGGTTCCTGATGCTCGGCTATCCCGGCGAGACGCTGGAGGACATCGAGGCGACGCTGGCGCTCTTCCGCCGGTTCTCGCCGGAGGAGTACTCGGTCTCGATCGCCGTCCCGCTGCCCGGTACTCGGTTCTATGAGTCGGTGAAGGACCGGCTCCGGGGCGAGCGTGCGCGCGGCCGCACGGGCGGGACCAGCCTGCTGTACGAGGCCGCCTACCCCGAGTCGCTCTACCGGTGGGAGCAGCGCCGATTCCAGTGGGAAGGCGCCCTGCGCTCCTTGCAAGGCCGGATGGACGGCGCGGTGGCGCGCAAGCTCCAGCGGACGGCGGATCGGTTCGACCGCGAAGTGGCGACCCCGATCCTCCTAGGCCGGGCGCCGGCTCGGAGACCTCGGGCGGCCGCCCGTCGACGCTCCCGGGTCCCGGAGCGGGTCGCCCAGCTCCGTACTACACTGCTGGCCCGCCGGCTCAGTCGATAGCATACCCGCTCGCTTGCACGATGTGGCGGGGTGGGCTCACCGCAGCCGATCTGGAGCTCGTGAGCTGGGCTATCGAGCGTGCGAGGGGGCGGGTGGGCTGACCGAAGCCCGGCTGGATCGCGGCTGCGCAGGCCACGGTCGACCCAAGCGACAAAAGCGACACTTCTCGGGGGTGAGGGGCGGGATCGGCTTGCGCAGCCGTCCGTATTTGCGGCGGGGCACGGCGGACCT
>DASYZY010000139.1:0-4898 GCA_035945735.1 Thermoplasmata archaeon | reverse complement strand
GAGGGAATGCGGGGAGCCGGATTTGAACCGGCGAACGCCTGCGCGACAGGATCTCTTCGGCGGCGCCGCGCTGCGGCGGGCCGTTTAAGTCCCGCGCCGTTTCCGGGCTTGGCTATCCCCGCACCGGTTACCGGGCGGGGGCCGCGGCGGGCGCTGGGCTCCCCGTGGCCGGCTTGGCCGGGCCTTTCTTGACCGAGACCCGCCGGGGGAAGAACTTGAGGAGCACGACGTCGTTCACGGCGGAGACCCACCGGTACGGGACGCTGACCGGCTTGGAGTCCTCGACGAGAAGCCCGCTGGGCTCCTCGAGGTATAAACCGTCGATCTTGGCTCCCTCGACGTCCACGACGAGGTTCGAGACCTCCCCGAGCAACCGCCCGTCGGGAGTGTACATTTGCCGACCCATGAGCTCCGTCGATTCGACCAGCATCGCGCGCCTCGCGGTCGTGAACCTGCCCACCCCTTGATAAGCGTTCGCTCGCACGAGCGGGTCTCTCCTCCTCGATGCTCACCCATGCGGTGGTCGGCGGGCGGCGAAGCTTCGGCCGGGGCGACTACGGCGCCGAAGCTCGGCCCGGCGATGGGAGGTCCGGGATGCCCCGACGCGAGGGGTATCCCGCTACGATCATGCCGGCGGCCCCGAGCAGCGCCACCAACGCGAGGGAGCGCTCCATCAGTCCGGCGCTGGCGATCCCCACGGAAAGGGAGGTCGAGGCGACGATCGCGACGGCCACCGTTGCAACGAGCACGAGTCCGGAGCTGGCCCGGGCCACCGGCGTATCGCGCCTCCATCCGAGGAGGAAGGCCCCGGCGGCGAGCAGGAGGATGAGGAGGCCGAGAGCCACGTGGAGGTTGAACAGGCCCGAGCCGCGCTGGGCCCCCGCGCCGGCGGAGAAAACTCCCAGGGCACTTTCGAAGAAGATCAGCGGGACAAGGACCAGGCCGAACCGGAACGCGACCGGCCCGCCCGCGCCTCGAGAAGGCGGCATACTCGTCTCACGCCCCGCGGGGTCCCCGGTCGCCGCGCGCCCCGGTCTAGGCGCTCTCGGTCTCCTCGGGCGCCACGGCGGCCTCCTGGCGGACCTGCGATCGGTAGAGACCGAGCAGCTCCGCCGACGTGGTGGCGTCGGTCTCCCCTTTGTCGGGCCGCCACTTTCCGGTGAAGCGGGGGAAGCGCAGGGCCAGGCCGACGCCCGGACGCACCTTGCCCACGGCGGCGCAGTGGATCGGACTCAAGGAGAGCTCGGCCCCCCGGAGCTCGAGCACGACCGACGGCCGGAACCACTGGTCGGGGGTGAGCTCCGTCACCACCTCCTCGGGCTTCTCGGCCACTTCGAACGGCTTCAGCCGGGCCTTCAGTCCGTCGAGCGTCTCGTCGTCGAAGCCGCTGCCGACCTTGCAGAAGCTCTCGAACCGCTCCGACTCGGGTTCGAAGGTGGCGACCAGCAGCGCGCCCCAGGTGCCGGCCCGCCGCCCGCGGCCGGCGAATCCGCCGACGACGACGCCATCGATCGTGTCGGCGAGCGCCTGGGTGTACTCGCGCTTGTACTTGATCCACCAAAAGCCCCGGGCGCCGGCTCGGTAGCGGCTGCCGGGGGCGACCGACTTGCCCATGACGCCCTCGCAGCCGTCGGCGATCGCCTGGTCGAAGAAGCGGGTGGCCGCGGGGGCGTCGCCGACGCGCTCCTGGGTGGCGAGGACGACCAGCTCCGAGCCCTTGGGGTCGACGAGGGCCTCGAGGTGCCGACGCCGCTCGGGGTAATCCTCGGCGAGCCGCTCGTGCTCCCCTTCCAGGAGAAGGTCGAACAGGAACAGACGGACCGGGATCTCGCCCTCAATCCGCTCGAGGTCGTACTTCCGGCCCCGGCGCCGCGAGATGGCCTGGAAGGGCCGGAGCTCCCCCGTTTCGAGGTCGACCGAGACGCATTCGCCCTCGACGATCGCCGGCCGGCGACGGATCGCCTTCGGAAGCTCCCGGAGCAGCTCGGGGAACTGGGCGCCGATCGCCTCGAGCCGGCGGGAGAAGAGCTGTACCGGTCCGTGCTCGGGAAGGTGGGCCTGGATCCGCAGCCCGTCGTACTTGTACTCCAGCACGGCCGTGCCCTCCATCCGCTTGAGCAAGTCCTCGAGGGTAGGCGAACGTTCGGCGAGCATCGGCCGGATGGGGCGGCCGACCGTCAGGTGAATGGCCTCGAGACCGGGCAGCCCCTTCGTGGCCAGCGCGTGCGCGACCACGCCGAGGTCGCTCGAGACGTTGAACGCACCCTCGATCTGCTGCCGGGCCTCCTTGCTGCCGTCGGCGAAGGCGACGCCGAGCGCATCGAGGAGGCTCATCTCCCGGACGCCGAGCCGCAAGGTACCGAGCACGAACCGGAGGACGTACTTCGCCTCGGTCGGGCTCGCGCGGCGCAGGAGCTGGGCGATGATCTCGACCTTCCGGTCCTGCGAGCCCTCACCCGAGGCGGTGGCCACTTCGCGGAAGCTCGCGTAGACGTCCGCCACGGTCCCCGCGCCGGCGGCCGACCGTTGCGCTTGGGCCAGGAGTGTTTCGGCGGTGAGCCCGAGATCGCCGGAGCCCTTGGTCAGCGACTGGATCTCCTTTTCCGGGGTCCCGCTCGCCTCGGCCAGTGCCCGACGCGCGAGCGAATCGGCCACCCCCAGCTCCACGCCCTCGTACTCCGGTCGGAGGAGCCCTTGCGAGAGGTACAGGACCTCGGGGAGCTCGGCGGGCTCGACTCGCTTGAGCAGCTCGGAGAGCAGCGAGCGCATCTCCAGGCGCTTGGTGGTCGCGCCGAGCTTCTCGTAGGTCGCGACGAGGTCAGCGAACTGCACCGGCCGACCTCCGCTCCACCGCGCTCCGCAGCTCCGCCAGGTTCTCCGCCACGCTGCCTCGGTCGAAAACGGAACTGCCGCAGACGAAGAAGGTCGCGCCCGCGGCCGCGGACTCTCCGCCGGTCTCGAGGGTGACGCCACCGTCGACCGACAGGTCGGCGCCCGATCCCATCTCGTCGAGCCGAGCGCGCGCCCACCGCAGCTTGGGCAACGCTTCGGGGAGGAACTTCTGGCCGGAGAATCCGGGGTGGACGCCCATGACCATCAGCTGGTCGATGTCGCCAAGGAGCGGTTCGCTCGCTTCGACCGGCGTGTCGGGCCGGAGCGCGAGGCCGGCCTCGGCCCCCAGGCCCCGGATCGCCGACATCAGAGCGGCCGGCTCCCGAGTGGCCTCGTAGTGGACGACGAGCGTGTCGCCACCGGCCTCGCGGAACGCCTCGATGTACTTCGCCGGTTCGGAGATCATCAAGTGCACGTCGAGGGGGCGTCGGGTCCGCTTCCGGACCGCGCGCACGAGCGCCGGACCGAAGGAGATGTTGGGCACGAAGTGGCCGTCCATCACGTCGAGATGGAAGGCGTCGGCGCCGCCGGCTTCCGCGAGCGCGACGGCCTGGCCGAGCACGCCGAAGTCCGCGCTGAGCAGGCTCGGCGCGAGCCGTAATGCTCGTCGAGAAACGGGCACTTCCGTGCGAGCGGGTGTGAGTATATATATCACCTATCCGGTCCGCGAACCGAGTCCGGGGCAACCCGGATCGAGGGAAACAAATGTTGGGGTCGAAGACGGATGTGACGCGATCGCACCGCTGGCGAAACCGAGCGCTTTCGACGGCCATGGCGGCGATCGTGATGATCGTCGTGATCGTGGTCGTTGGCGCTGCGGCGTACTATGCCGTCGGAAACTCGCCCACCAAGTCGACGAGCGGTGGCACGGTTTCGACCTGTCAGCCGGTGAACTCGCCGTTCTGCAAGAAGCAGATTGTCGCTACCCAAACCCACGACCTGACTTTGTTCACTCCCTTCAAGGCAGCTCAGACCCAGAATCCCATCCCTTTCACGGCGCAAGTGCCCTCGAGCGACGGTAGCCCCAGCTCGTACACGTTCTTCTTCGGCGACGGCTCCAACTCCACCTCGACCGTCCCGACGGTGAGCCACACGTACAGCACGCCGGGCAACTATCTCGTGCTCCTCGAGGCGACCATCGGCGCCAAGGTCCACGACAACTACCAGGCGATCATCGCCGTCTCCGTGACCGCGGGCTACTCCGCGGCCTCGGGAGGCGCGAACCCCAGCGTGTCCGGCAGCATCCTGTCGAACAGTTCGACCGCGACCGGAGCCTCGGGCGTGCTGCTCGCGGGCCAGGCGGTCAGCCTGTCGGGCGCCTACACCGGCGCGCCGACCAACCCGCTGTTCACCCTCGCCTCGCCGAGCATCGGGGTCTCCTCGAGCCCATCGGGGACCACGGTCGCGGTGAGCAACTCGGTCGCCGGACCGGGTGGAGCGAGCGCGACCTTCACCTTCGGCACGCCGGGCCAGTATGTCGTCAGCTTCGTCGGCTACGCCAACGGCATCGGCAGCTTCGCCGGTCAGAAGGCCTACCAGAACTACTCCTGGTCGGTCATCGTGACCCCCTCGGTGCTGCACGGGATGCTCTCGGGCAGTGGCGCGGCGACCAGCCCGCACCCGGGCCTGTTCATCAACTACTTCAGCGCCCCCGGCGGAGCGAGCTCGCTGGACCCGTCGATCGCGTACGACACGGTCTCCTACGAGCCGATCCTGAACACCTACGAGGCCCTGATCATGTTCAACGGCTCGACGACCGGCCCGTCCCCGTCGGACTACGTGCCGGTGCTCTCGACGTGCGTGCCCGGAGCCAACAGCGCGACCTGCCAGGCGATGTACGGCAGCACGCTCTACGACGCGAACACCTCGGCGTACACCTTCCCCATCGACAAGGCGGCCCAGTTCTACGACCCCAACACCAAGGCCCACTGGGGCGTCTACCCGAGCGACGTGATGTTCAGCGTGCTCCGGACGGAGGGCTTCTCGACCCAGCCCGGAGTCGGAGC
>DASYZY010000138.1:0-7291 GCA_035945735.1 Thermoplasmata archaeon | reverse complement strand
GGGTCGTACCCCCCGGCAACCACACGATCCTCGCGTCGGCGCCGGGATACCTGAACTATTCGTCCGTCGTCTTCCTGAGCTCGAACCAGTCCGTCCAAGTTAGCATCGTTCTCCAGTCCGCGTCTGCCCCCGGGTCGACGGTCTACCACAACGCGACGGCGGGACCCTCGGCCGCCCTGCTGTGGACACTCGGGGTCGGACTCATCGCCCTGGCCGTAGCGGTCGTGGTGGCGGCCGCCCTACTTCGGCGCCCGGACTCCGCGGCCTCGTCGCCGCCGGCCCGCGCCGTCGAACCGTGGCACGAGGGGAGCGGCGCGCCGGCCGCTGCGAGCCCGGCTCCGCCGCCTCCTCCGACCCGGTAGGCGCCGAACGGCTCCGGTCCGCCTCGGGCGCGCAGAGGTTATCCGAGCGCGCCCCTCCGCGCGCCGATGGCTCCGGCCCGTCGCCGCCGACCGAGCCGTCATGCTGCGCGGCCCCGCGCCGCCCCCCGACTGCCGGCGGCGAAGCCGCTCGGCTTCTACAGCTACACCGTCGGCGATGTGATGAGCCGACCGGCGATCACCGTCGGCCCGGCCGACGCGCTCCGGCTGGCCTGCGCGCGGCTGAGCCAGCGGGGGATCTCCGGACTTCCGGTCGTGGGCGCGACCGGTCATGTCGTCGGCGTCCTCAGCCAGAAGGACGTGCTCCGCTGCCTGCAGGAGAAGGCCGGGCTCCGCCTCCCCGGCGGGCTGTTCGACCTACTGCTCGATGCCGAGGAGGCCCGCCGCTCCGACCTACTGCCCGCCTGCCGCGCGGTCCTCGACGGGACGCCGGTCGAGGATGCGATGACGCCCGAGCCCGTCACGGTCGAGGCCGGAGCCTCGATCGAGGAGGCGGTTCGCCTCCTGCTCGCCCGGAAGGTCAATCGCCTACCCGTGCTGCGGCGCGGTAAGCTCGTCGGCATCGTGACCCGACACGACCTGCTGGCCGGCCTCGGTCCGTCCGGCGGTTAGGCCCCGAGCCACCGACCGATGCGGCGAGGACGGAGCGGCCGGCCGGAGACTCCCCGTCTCACGGTGGACGCGGTCTTCCGCTCGGGATCGGCGCTTCTCCTCGTCGAGCGCGGTCATCCTCCCTTTGCCGGACGGTGGGCGCTGCCCGGCGGCTTCGTCGAGCTGGACGAGAGCTGCGAACAGGCGGTCCTGCGGGAGCTCCACGAGGAGACGGGGCTCCGGGGCCGGGTTCAGGGGCTCCTCGGGGTCTACTCCGCTCCGGGCCGGGATCCGCGCGGGGCCACCGCGAGCGCGGTCTTCCTCATCTCGGGCCGATGGGCCCGGCCGCGCGGCGGCGACGACGCGCGCAACGCCCGGTGGTGGCCGCTTCGGGCGCTGCCTCCGCTCGCGTTCGACCACGACCAGATCGTGGCCGACGCGCGAGTTAGGTGGTCCCGGCGCTCCCGTCGCCGACGCAGGCCCTAGGGCCGCCGTACACGGGCAAGCGGAGCAGGTGGACTCCGGCGAGGAACGACCACAGGAGCCCCGGCGCGATGATCAGCCTCTCGGCCCCGCCGAGTCCAAGGCCGAGCGTGGTGGGACCGTCAAAGAGCGCGAGCCCAACGAAGGTGACCAACCCGCCGAGCAGCGTGAACAGCCGGTAGCCGTCCCAACGCGTATCGCGCAACATTCCGAGGGCGAGCAAGAGGAGGGCGGCGCCCCCGGTGACGAAGGCGAGCCCCGCGAAATCGGAGTGGAGCGGCTTCCCGATCGGAAAGAGTCCCACGCCAAGCGCCCCGAGGCTGGCGAGCGCGTACAGACCGATTCCGCCCCGTGCCGTAACGCCCTTGCGAAACGCGCTGCGGGCAAGGTAGATGCCGCCGATCGCGAGGAGTCCGAGCACGACGAGCGAGCCATTGAACAGCAGCGCGCGGGGCGACCGACCGCCGCCCAGGTCGCTCACGACATTGCTCCAGTCGGAGTAGCCGGGGTAGGCCAGCTGGGCCAGCACCATGGCCGCCACGAACTGAAGCGGAGCGACCGAGAGCAGCGCGCCCCCGTACCGGGCGGACCGGCGGATCAGGGGCCCCAGGCTCACGGGCGGAGTGGCCGGGACCGACTACTCGGCCCGCGCGTTCCGCTCGTACGAGGCGTCGCTCGTCCGCTTCAGCCGCGCGCCGTCGCGGTCGCAGACCGGTCGGGCGCTGGGGGGTACATCGATCACGTAGCCGCCGCCGCACTTGGGGCATTCGTAGTAAGGCATGGTCGCTCCGTCGAGGCTGAGGAGCATCCCATATAAACCTCCCCCGCCAGCAGTGACGGTGACTTCACCCCCCGGGTCGGGTCGCCGCCGCGCCCCCGGGACCGGTGCGGGCGACGTCGGGCGGGCCCCCCCCGCGGAAGCTCGGTTCCAGCGGCTCGACCAGTACCGGGTCGACCGGGAGTGGAAGCGGTTCGAGGGCACCGCCCAGCGGGATCTGTTCCGGGAGCTTCGAGTCCGATTCCTGCGGCGCAATCTCCCCGCCCAAACGGGGCCGGTCCTGGACGTGGGGGCCGGACCGGGACGTTTCACGCCGGAGCTCGCCGCCGCGGGGGAGTGGATCCTCCTCCTCGATCTCTCCGCGCTAGCCCTCCGGGAGGCTCGCCAACGGCTCGACTCCGGGGGCGGTCAGCCCGCCCACGCGTACGGGTACGTCGTCGGCAACGGCCGACGCCCTCCGTTGCGGGCGGCCTCACTCGCCGCGGTCGCCTTGCTGGGAAATCTGGTTGGCTTCTCCGGCCCGCGCGCCAGGGAGCTGCTCGAGGCCACGGCCCAACTGGTTGGCCCGAGCGGGCAGCTCACGGTCGAGCTCTCGCCCGGAGGGGGCGAGCTCTCGACGTACCTGCATCGGCTGCCCGCCACTGCGGTCGGCCGACTGTTGGCGTCCCCGCCCGCGGCGGTGCTTCCCCGGGTCGAGCGGGAGGGGGTCGTCGCGGTGGGTCGGGACGCACCGGCCCGAACCACCTTCCGAAGGCTCCGGGTCCCAGAACTCCAGCGCTGGTTCGAGCCCCTGGGGCTCTCGCTGGTCGCCGCGAGCGCGATCGCGCCGGCGCTCGGGGCCGATCCGGTCCGGTGCGCGGCCTGCCAGCAGAGCCCCAAGTCGTGGCATCGACTGATCGAGCTGGAGGAGCACCTGGGGAGCCTTCCGGCTCGTTGGACAGCGGCCTCGAGCGTCCTCGCCGTGTTTCGCCGCGGCGGCGAATCCGGCCTTCAAAA
This sequence comes from Thermoplasmata archaeon, assembly GCA_035945735.1. Lineage (GTDB taxonomy): Archaea > Thermoplasmatota > Thermoplasmata > Lutacidiplasmatales > UBA184 > JAKIVR01. Next base: position 4,063 of record DASYZY010000138.1, on the reverse strand, counting down.
ACCAGCCCTTAAGTAGCCCGGCCCGCCCTCATCTTAGAACGGGGGGCGTCGTCCCGTTGGCGATCAAGGCCACCCCGACCCCGAGCCGAGCGGCAGCACCGACCAAGGCCGTCGCTCGTCCGGGGCCGGGGGTGACCGTTCCGCCCGCGTTCGCGAGCCGGTCGGCAACCTTTGTCACACAGCACGACCTGCGCCGGGCGCGCGAGGACGCGCTGCTCCAGCTCCGGATCGGCCGGACCGCCCACTACTATTCGCTGGTCCTGTACCTCCTGCTGTTCTCCGACGGCCTGCTCGTGACCTACGGCGTCCTCCCGGCCGCCACGAGCATCGGGAGCTCCGCGCTCACCTCGCTCGCCTTCCTGATACCGGTCGTGGCCGGCACCTTCCTGCTCGCGCTGTTCGGACTCCTCGTCAAGTGGGAGGAGTACCAGCTCTGGCCGTGGGAACGCCACTTCACCGTGAGCCTCCTAGGAGTGGTGGCGGCGGGGGGGCTCCTGTACCTGCTCGTGGCCCGCGTCGCGAGCTTCGGTCCCTCGGCCGGCACCGAGCTCCTGCCGTGGCTCTACCCGCTGGCGATCGCCGGCACGTCGCTGGCGCTCGTCGGGCTGGCGCTCACCTGGCCGGAGTGGACCAACCGGAAGCTGTTCGCCCTCGGGACCGCGCTCGCCCCTCCCGTCCTGGTGGCGTCGATCTACCTGCCGGCCACAGGTAGCCACGCGAGCGCGCTCACGCTCACGCTGCTCGCCAGCGGTGGCCTGTTCCTCTTCTCGGGCTCGCTCCTGCACTTCATCTCCTCGGGGACCGAGGCGCACGAGCAGGAGCTGATCAACACCGGCCAGTCCCGGCTCTTCCAGCTCTCGGAGGAGACCCGGCGCAAGACCGACGCCGTGCAGTTCCGGGAGGCCACCGTCTTCCGGCGCGAGGCCGAGGTCACGGTCAGCGAGGCCGCCGCCAAGCGCAAGCTGCAGGCCGTCGAGCAGGCCGAGGCGCAGATCAAGCAGCTCGAGGCCGACCTCGAGGCGCGGGGACTGAGGCTTCGGGAAGAGGTGCGGAGCTCGGTGCAGAAGATCGCCGAAGGCAATCAGCTCGAGCGAGAGCTCCGCGACAAGACCGCGGCGCTCTCCATCCGCGAGGACGAGACCCGTCGGTGGGAAGCGACCCATGCCGAGCGCGAGGCCGCGCTCAGCCGCGCCGAAGGCGACCTGAGCAAGCGCCAGCTGGAGCTCACGTCCCGCGAGAAGGAGCTCTCGGCCCGGACCCAGGCCACCACGGCGACCGAGGCGCGGCAGGAGTCCCGCCGCCAGGAGCTCGACCAGCGTACCGCCGATGTCACCCGGCGCGAGACCGACGCCGCCAACCGCGAGCTGGAGGGGACGACCGCCGTCGTCGCCGGCACCGAGACCGAGCGCGTCCGAGACCGGGAGCTCGCCGACCGCGAGGCCCGCCTGGCCACGCTCCAATCCTCGCTCGCCGAGCAGAACGCGCTCCTGGGCCGGAAGTCCCGCGAGCTCGATGCCCGGGAGACGGAGACGCGCCGCAGCCTCGACGCCGCGGCCACGCGAGAGCAGCAGCTCTCCTCTCGCGAGACCCAGCTGGCGCAGCGCGAAGGGGAGGTGGCGCGCAAAGTACGGGCCGCGAGCGACAAGGAGCGGCAGTACAGCGAGGCCATCCAGGCGGTCGAGCAGCGGGCGCGCGACGGGGCCGAGAAAGAGGGCGAGCTCGCGACGCGGATCGAGGACGCCCGGCGGACCGCCGCGATCCTGCAGGCGCGCGAGTCGACGGTCCGTCAGCGGACCGAGGAGCTCGCCGTCAACCGCAACGAGCTCGACACCCGGGAGAAGCGGCTGGAGGAGCGCACCCATGCGCTCGATGCCCGGGAGAACGAGCTGCGCGAGCTTCAGCTGGAGAACGAACGGGCCGCGTCCGCGCCCGCTCGCCTCACCCCGAGCGGCCCCGGCTTCGCCGACCCGCCGGCGAGCGCTCCGATCCTGCCGCCGGTCGCGACGGCGACGCGTTCGAGGCCGCCGGTCGACCCGAACCGGAGCCCCAGCGGCGTCGGCCGTCTCGACGAGCTGCTCGCCGGCGGACTGCCGCCGAAGTCGCACCTGCTGCTGATCGGGCCTCCGTTCCTCGGCAAGGAGCTCCTCCTGTACAACTTCCTCGCCGAGGGGCTGCGCCGGGGCGAGCCGGCCCTCCTCCTGAGCACGGTCCGCGCTCCGGCGGAGGTGTCGGCCGAGCTCGCCGTGGTCCTGCCGGAGTTCAAGCAGTACGAGCGGATCGGCCAGGTCCATTGGATCGACGCCTCGAACCCGGCCGCCACGCCGTCGATCCAGGACGGCGGCTCCGGGGTCCGTGCGGTCGTGAAGGGTCCCCTCGACTACACCGGCATCCTGTCCGCCGTGGCCGCCGCGGTCAAGCGTGTCGAAGGCGACTCGAGCACGAAGGGCCTCCGGCTCGGCGCGCTCACCCTCTCGGCCTGCCTCGCCCACGGAGAGGAGCGGACCGCCGACGGCTTCGTCCGGAACCTCGTGGGGATCCTCAAGCCGCGCAAGGCGCTGGCGATGTACGCCATCGACCCGGCGACGCTCGACGGGGCCCGCGTGGAGGGCGCGCTCTCTCGCATGGACGGCGCGATCCGCTTCCGCGAGGAGCACTCGAAGACCCAGCTCCAGATCCAGGGGCTCGGCGAGGTGGCGACCCGGGAGTGGGTCGAGTACCGGGCGACCAACCGCAGCCTGACCCTAGGCTCCTTCCGTCTCGAGCGGATCCGCTAGCTCGCGGGCCGGGGGAATCCCGCCTCGATGGCGTGGGCCGCCCCTTCGGCGAGCTCCCGCGCCCGGGGCACGTTCGCAGCTCGGGCGATGGCGACGCCGAGGCGGCGGCCCGGGTGGCTATCGGGCTTTCCGAACAGATGGACCCGGACGCCGGCCGTCGAGAGCGCGGTCTGCAGGTGGCGGAACCGGGGGTTGCGGGTGTCGGTCGTTCCCAGGATGACGTGGGCGGCGGCCAGTACGGGAGGCTCGATCTCGCCCACCGGGTAGCCGAGCACCGCGCGGGCGTGGAGGGCGAACTCCGAGTTCCACTGGCTGGCCAGCGTGACGAGGCCGGTGTCGTGGGGCCGTGGCGAGACCTCACTGAACAGGACCTCCTCCCCCCGGACGAAGCACTCCACGCCGGAGATGCCGAGGCCGCCGAGACGGTCGGTGATCGCCCCCGCCGTCGCGACGAGCTGGCCGGCCACCGTCGGGGTGAGCTCCGCCGGCTGCCAGCTCTCGTGATAGACGGTGCCGGGGCGGTCGTGGCCGATCGGCGCGAGCGTACGGGTCCGCACCTGGCCCTCGGCATCGTAGGCGCGGAGCACGAGCACGGTGACCTCGAGGTCGAAGCGGATGAACTCCTCGATCATCACCCGGGGGTTCGGAATTCGGCCTCCCTCTGAGGCGTCCCGGTACGCGGCCGCGAGTCCGCTCGGGTCGCGAAGCAGTGTCATGCCGTGGCCCGAGGAGCTCGTGAGCGCCTTCACCAGGCACGGGTAGCCGACCCGGTCGGCGACGGCACGGGCCTCCTCGAAGGAGCCGGCGAAACCGAAGCGCGAGGTCGGCACGCGCGCCTCCTCCGCCGCGATCCGTCGAATCCGTTCCCGGTCCATCGTGGCCTGGGTCGCCTTCGCCCCCGGAGCCACCGCCCATCCCTCCTGTTCGAGCGCAACGAGGGTGGCGGTGTCGATCTGCTCGATCTCGGGGACGATCACGTCCGGCCGCTCGGACTCCACGAGCGCGCGCAGCGCGGCCCCGTCGGTCATCGCCAGGACGTGCGCGCGGTGGGCGACGTGCATCGCCGGCGCGTTCTCGTAGCGGTCGGCCGCGATCACCTCGGCGCCCAGCCGGATCGCTTCGATCGCGACCTCACGTCCCAGCTCCCCGCTCCCCAATAGGAGCAGGCGCGGCGCCGCCCCCACGAGCGGGGTCTCGCGTTCGGCCCGGAACGCCGGCCCGCGGGACGGCCCGGTCACGGCGGGCCCGGCGTGGGCCGCTCGGAGTAGGCCGGGCGGGGCGGGGAGCGG
>DASYZY010000137.1:0-2119 GCA_035945735.1 Thermoplasmata archaeon | reverse complement strand
AGTACGCCACCGCCCTGCGGGCCGCCGGCCATGAGCCGATCCTGATCCATCAGGTCCGCCGACGGCGTTCCAGCGACGAGTACCGGTTCGCCCTCGCCCTGCCCGGGCTGCTGCGCGGCGTGGCGGCCGATGTGGCCCACGCGAGCACGCCGGTGGTCGCGAACCGGCTCGCGTGGCTCGGTCATCCGTACGTCTACACCTCCCACTCCCGCCACTGGTTCACGCTGCACGGTCCGACCCAGCGCTGGGGATTCTTCCTGGAGCGCCGGGCGGTGGCCCGATCGCAGGCCACGGTGGCGCTCACCGAGGAGATCGACGCCCGCATGCGCGGCCGGCTCGGCCCGCGGATGCCCCAGCGCCACCCGGTCATCCCGATCGGCGTCGACGCCGAGAGGTTCCGGCCGGACTGGAGCGCGCGCTCCGGTACTCGGGCGCTCGGCGTAGGGATCGTGACGCCGGTGAAACGGTGGGAGCTCGCGGCCCGGGCCCTACGAGGCAGCGGCCTCTCCCTGCGGATCGCCGGGCCCCTTCCGGATCCGGTCTACGCCCGCTCGGTCATCGGCTCCGGCGACGGCGTCGTTCTGCTCGGTGAGCTCTCCGACGCGGCGTTGGCCGAGGAGTACGCTCTCGCCGATGTCCTCGTGCACCCGTCCTCGGCCGAGATCCTCTCGGGGGCGGTGCTGCAGGGGCTCTCGGCCGGCCTACCGGTACTGGGGGCGGCCCCGGTCGCCCCGCTCGTGCCGGAGGGGCGGGCGGGCTGGTGCGCCGGGCCCGGACGCTCCCCGTCCGAGATCGAGGAGCTGCTCCGCTCGCGGGCGCGCGAGCTCGTCGGGGATGCCGGGATGCGGCGCAGGATGGGCGACGCCGCCCGGGAGTGGGCGCTCGCCCGGTTCTCTTGGCCCCGTGTGGTCGCCCAGCACATCGCGCTCTACGAGGCGACCCGATCCGCGGCCTAGGACCGAACTAGGCGACGACGATCCCGGAAGGGGCGATCGTGAACGGCCGCCGCTCGTAGTCGTGGGCCGAGCCGCGGACCCGGACGATCTTGATCTGGCGCACCGAGCGGTCGCCGACCCATTTGCGGGTCAGGAGGATCTCGCCCCGGGTCAGGATCTCCTCCGCCGCGAGGTGGGCCGGGTTGCCGGGGGAGGAGGTGATCAGCGTCGTGACCTCGCGCTCGCTCAGGAAGCGGAGCAGCGACTGCGTCTCGGTCCGCTCGGCCTGCGGGTCCTCCGAGGCCTTGAGCGCGAAGCGCCGGATCGAGGTGATCGAGTCGACGAGCACCCGCTTGAAGGGCCGCTGCTGCATCTGCTGGCGCAGCTTCAGGTGGATCGCCTGGATGGCGATCTCGTCGCCGTCGGCGCTCTTCTTCTCGCCGAGGTCGCGCATCGACTTGAGGTCCCCGAGCGCCTTGATCTCCTGGACGTCGTGCATCCGCCGGATCCCGCGCTGACCGGGGTTCGCGTCGAGGGTGTGGACGGAGGAGAGGTCCCAGCCAAAGCCCCGGACGTTCTCCAGGATCTCGGACGGCGGCTCATCGACGGCGACCAGCAGCACGTCCTCGCCCCGGCGGATCCCCTCGAGCAGGAAGGTGAGTCCGAGCAGGGTCTTGCCGCTGCCGGTCCCGCCCGTGACCAGGTACGGTCGGCGGGCGATGAGGCCCCCGCCCAGCATACGGTCGAGTCCCGGGATCCCGGTGGACACGCGGTGCGGCTCGATGGCGGCCGAGGGAGCCGGGGCGCTCACGACGGCGGGGCCTCCGGGGCCGGGGGTTCGGCGGCCACCGGCGGGGCGGCCGTCTCGCGGGGCTCAGCGGCCGCTGTCGCCGGGGGTGCGGAGGTCGATTGCTGGGGGACCGGCGGAGGAGAGCCCGGCTCGGCGGTGACGACGTTGGGGCCCTTCCGCCGTCGAGGGGTGCGCTTCTTGGGCGTCGGCCCGTCGGTTCCCTCGGGCGAGACCAGTGCCGCCTCGGCCTTGCTCTTCGTCCGCCGCCGGCCCGAGGTGCCGGCCGTCGCCCCCTTGCGCCGGCGCTTGGGCGGCTCGGCGCCGCTCGGATCGATCTCGGAGCCACCGGCGACGGCCGGGCTCGGGCTGGGGTCGCCCGATCCGGCGGATGAGG
>DASYZY010000136.1:0-4465 GCA_035945735.1 Thermoplasmata archaeon | reverse complement strand
CCCTGCCAGGCCAGGCAGAGGACGCCGAACATCACGCCCGTGAAGACCGCCCATTTCACGGCGGTCCGTTCGTAGGTCCAGAAGCCGCGCAGCCCCGCGAGGATCTGCCGGGGGTGGCGGTAGCTGGCCACCCATCGACGTCGGGTGGTCGCCTTGACGGTCCGCAGATACGCGTAGGCGACGAACAGGATGACGGCCGTGTAGAAGGTCAGGTAGTTCGCGTAGCCCAGTCCCGAGGAGTCGATGTTCGCGACGATGAACGGGTACAGGAGCGCCGCGACGAGCCCGGTCCGCCGGCTGCCGACCTCCTTGCCGATCAGGTAGATCGGGAAGACCCCGATGCCGGCCCACAGGGGCGCCTGGAGGTCGAGGAAGAAGGCGCCCGCCTGCTGCGCCCGGTCGAGCGAGGTCGCCCCGGGGAAGAAGCCCTGGAAGAGGATGCCGAGGACGGCGTTCATCCAGTCGAACAGCGGCTCACGCGGGTTGATCGCGCCGGTGGGGTACCGGAGCGCGTAGTCCCGGATGAGGTTCGTGTGATTCATGATGATGTACTGCATCACGCGCGAGTGGTAGTACGAGTCCGAGCCGCCCGCGTAGATGTACAGCCAGCCGTTCTGCGCGAAGACCGGCCAGGCGAACAGCGACCGGACCGTCATCGCGAGCGCGAAGGCCGCGAGCAGGATCGCGACGGTCCAGCCGTGCTGATGCCACCAGCCGGTCCCCTGCTCTGCCATCGAAGAAACCGCGCCCGGAGGCGGCCGCGCAGAATGGACGCGCTATTTATAGGCTACGAAACGACTCTGTCGTCGGCGGCGCCGAGCGCCCGGAAGCGGTAGAAAACTCGGCCGTCCGCGAGTTCGAACGGCTCGATCCGGACCGCCTGGCCCACCCTGAGCTGGTCCCAGCTCGCCCCCACGATGCGGCCGAACAACCGAAGCGGCTCCCCATCGAGATCGGCCAGGCCCATGACGATCGGCAGCTCGGTCTCCATCCCCAGCGGTGCGCCGGCCAGCAGCGCGCTGAACGCGTACAGGGTTCCGGTCAGCGGCAGGGTGACCCAGTCCATCTCCTCCCCGTGACAGTGGGGGCAGGTGACCCGGGGTGGCCAGAGCAGCTCCCCGTCCTTCCGGCAGCGCGTCGTCGTGAATCGGCCACCGCGGAGCTCATCGAAGAAGCGGGCGACCCGGGTCTGCTGCGCCTCCTCCTGGGGAAAGAAGTCGAAGGCGGTCGGCGTGGGCTTCGGCTTCGGTCCCTCCCGGGGCGGAACGGACGTTCGGGTCTCGGAGCGGGAGGGCTCGGAAGGGCTCGGGGCGTCGGCTTCGGCCCGGCGGCGGCTCTCTCTCGCCTCGGCCACGACTAGCTCCCCCGCTGGTAGACCATGAGCGAGTGGACGTTCGCGCTCCCGCTCAGGTTGTGGACGAGCGCCCACTCGGGATCGGGGACCTGGCGGGCGGGAGGGACAGCGTGGGTGAACTGCCGGTAGACCTCGACGGCCTGGGCGACGCCGGTCGCCCCCAACGGGTGGCCGCAGCCCAGCAGCCCGCCGCGTGGGTTCACCACGATCCGGCCCCCGAGCTGGGTCTCGCCCTCCTCGAAGAACTTGCCCCCGTGCCCGGGCGGACACAGCCCGAGCATCTCGTACTCGACCAGCTCGGAGACGGTGAAGCAGTCGTGGAGCTCGGCGAAGTCGAGCTGGCCCACCGAGATGCCGGCGGAGCCGAGCGCCTGGCGGCCGGCGAGCCGAAGACCGGGCCAGTCGGTCAGGGACCCCGAATTCGCGAGATTGTGCCAGCTCGAGTGCTGCCCCGTGCCCCGGATCCACGCCGGCGTGTCCGTGTACTTGCGCGCCAGCTCGCCCGACACGAGCACGACGGCGGCGGCGCCGTCGGTCATCGACGAGCAATCGCCGAGGCGGAGCGGGGGAGCGATGAGGGGGAGCCCGAGCAGCTTCTCTTTCGAGAACCGCTTCTCGTGGAACTGGGCCTCGGGGTTCGAGTTCGCGAAGCGGTGGTTCTTCTCCGAGACCCCGGCGAGCTGCTCGGGCGTCGTGCCGTACTCGAGCATGTGCCGTTGCGCGACCATCGCGAAGAAGGGCGGCGCCGTGGCGCCGTGAGCGCCGTCCCACGGGCGGTCCATGACGCAGGCCATCGAGGTGTTCGCCTCGGCCATCGATGGGAGGTTCATCTTCTCCACGCCGAGGGCTACCGCCACGTCGGACAGGCCCGCGGCGATCGCGGCGTAGGCGCTGCGGATCGCCGACTGGCCGGAAGCGCAGGCGAGCTCGGTCCGCTGCAGGATCCGATTCGGACGGAGGCCGAGCAGCTCGGCGGCCAGCGGGGCCACGTGCGATTGGAAGGCGAAGCGCTCGGGCTCGGCGGCCCCGACGAAGAGCGAATCCACGTCCCCGGCCGAGAGGCCGGGGATGGCCGCGAAGAGACGGGCACCGGCCTCCTGGACGAGCTCCGACCAGGTCGCGGCGCGCACCCCGAGGGGCGTGGTCGCCCCGCCCACCAACGCCACCGGGCGGGCGCTCATACCGCGCTCCCCCGGATCGCGGCGGCCACCCGGTCGCCCACTTCGCTCGTGCTCACCGTGCCGCCCTGATCGTAGGTCCGGAGGCTTCCCGCCGCGAGGAGAGCGGCCATCGTGCGCTCGAGCCGGTCGGCCTGGCGCCCGAAGCGGGGGTCGCTCCGGCGCTCGCCCAGGTAGCGGAGCATCATCTCGAGGGCGAAGAGCGTCGCCATGGGGTTCACCTCGTTCTTCCCGGCGTGCTTGGGGGCGCTGCCGTGGACCGGCTCGAACATCGCGTGCGCGTCGCCGATGTTCCCGCCCGCGGCGAAGCCCATCCCGCCCTGGAGCACGCTCGCGAGATCGCTGATGATGTCGCCCATCATGTTGGTGGAGACCACCACGTCGTACTGCTCCGGGTTTCGCACGACCCACTGGGTGAAGGCGTCGACGTACGCGTAGTCCTTGGCGACGCCGGGGTAGCCCGACGCGACACGGTCGTACGTCTCCCGGAAGAACTGGCAGCCGGCGAGGACGTTCGACTTGTCGACGCACGTCACCCGCTGCCGATGATCGGCCGGCGCTCCGCGGCCGCGGCGGCGCGAGAGCTCGAACGCGTACCGGATCACGCGCTCGGCGCCCTTGCGGGTGATCAACCGAGTGTCGACCGCCACGTCGGTCTCCCCGCCCCGGTCGAGCCGGCCGTGCACCGGCGTGTACAAGCCCTCCGTGTTCTCCCGCACCACCACGAGGTCCACGTTCTGCGGGGACCAGACCGGGCGGAACTCGCCGCTAATGCGGTGGAGCACGCCGGGGTACAGCCGGCAGGGCCGGACGTTCGCGTAGAGGTCCAGATTGCGTCGGAGCCCGAGCACCAAGGCGGCGCCGGCGATATTGCCGTCGGGGAGGTTCACGCCGGGCCAGCCCACCGCGCCCAGCAGGATGGCGTCGGCGTGGTGCGCGGCCTCCTCGCTCGCCGTCTCCCACTCTTTGCCGTGGTCCCGGTAGTACATCGCCCCGCCCGGGTGCTCCTCGACCTCCCAGGGATGCGCATCGCTTTCTCCGAGCGCGTCCAGCACCTTGCGGGCCTCGCGGACGACCTCGGGCCCGGTACCGTCGCCCGGCAGGAAGACGAGCCGCGCCGCGGCGCCGTTCATGCGCTCGCGCGGGCGGCGTCCTGCGCGAGCTCGCGACGGACCTTCTCGACGAGCCCACCGACCTCGAGCAGCTCGAGCAGGTGGGAGGGGATCGGGGGGAATCGGACGCTCGCGCCGGTGCGGGCGTTGGCGACGGTACCGCCGGTCATCGAGATCTGGGCCGTGTCGCCCATCTCGAAGAGCTTGCGGACGCCCCGCGCCTCGATCGCCGGCAGGCCCAGGTTGATCGAGTTGCGGTAGAAGATGCGGGCGAAGGAGTCGGCGACGATCGCGGAGACGCCGATCGCCTTGAGCGCCGCCGGCGCATGCTCGCGGCTGGAGCCGCAGCCCAGGTTCTCGCCGGCGACCAGGATGTCGCCGACCTTGGCCCCGGCGGCGAACTCGGGGAGCCCGATCTCGAGAACGTGCTTCTTGAGCTCGTTGGGGTCGATGATGGTGAGGTACTTGCCGCTGATGATCTGGTCGGTGTCCACGTCCTCGCCGAGCGTCCAGACCCGGCCCTCGATGCGGTCGCGCACTCGCCCCCGCCCCTAGTTCAGTTCCCGGTGGTCGGCGACCTCGCCCCGGATCGCGCTCGCCACCGTCGCGGCCGGGGACAGGAGGTAGATCCGGGCGTTCTTGGCGCCCATCCGTCCGGGGAAGTTGCGGTTCGACGAGGAGGCGCAGACCTCGTCGGGCGCGAGGATGCCCATGTTGCCCCCGAAGCAGGCCGAGCAGCTGGAGTTCGTGAAGACGGCCCCGGCCTCGGTGAAGAGCTTGATCAGCCCCTCGTTGAGCGCCTGCTCGTAGATCTTGGTCGA
>DASYZY010000135.1:0-7731 GCA_035945735.1 Thermoplasmata archaeon | reverse complement strand
AGTTCTTCCGTACGATCGCCAGGAACAGCGCCGCGCGCGGGCCGGCGTAGCGCATGGTGATGGAGAGCGCGCCGAGCATCACGCGCGACTCGGGATAGTAGGCCTGCACGAGCGCGCGGTAGGCGGCGACGATGATCTCGGGCTTGTAGTCGCCCTTCTTCAGCCGGCCGACGACGGGGTGGATGAACAGCCCGTCGACGTCCTCGCGCTCGAGCGTGAGCCGTTGGAGGTACTCATGAGCCGTGTGGGGCGGGTTGCGGCACTGGTAGGCCGCCACGTGCTTCCAGCCCCGGGCGGCGAACGCCTCCCGAGCCTCGGCGGGGGAGAGCTCGGGAAAGTCCGATGGTCGGCGCATCCCCTGGACGAGTCGGATCTTCCCGCCCACGGCCGTTGCGCCCATCTGGGCCAGATCGGCGACGTTCGGGTGGTCGGCCCGGGTGGTCGCGTAGACCTGCTGGGCGAGGGTATCGCGATTCCACGGGAACTTCTCGGCGAGGGTGAGGATCGCCCGTAGCCCGCTCGGCGGATGGACGAGCCCGATCTCCTCGCCCGGCTTGGCCGCGGCGATCACCGGGGCGGCCGAGCTCGCGGAGGGAGCCAGGAAGATGGGGATGCTCCACGGCAGGTCGTTGAGCAGGCGCGAGCGGGCGCCCACCGACTCGAGCTCGTCCCGGCCATGGAACCCCTCGAGCGGGCTGTAGGCCCCGTCGGCGATCTGAACGGTATCGTACGCCGCGTCGACGTCGATCTCGAGCTGGGGGAGCTCGGCGAAGTCGGCCTGGCGGCGCTCGAGCTCCGGACCGCGCAGCATGCGGTCGACGAGGCGACCCCCGTGCGGCTCGACCGGCATGTAGGCCCGCCAGAAGGCCCCGGACTTAAGCTTGGCCCGCGCGGCCGGAGGCCACGTTCAGGTAGGCAGCGTGAGGAGCAGCATACCCTGCGGTGGGACGGTCCAGGTGGGTGCGAGAGGCTGCCCTTGGAACGGCTGCACGACGGGCGACGCCTCGCTCGGCGACCAGCTCCAGGCGGTGCCGCCGGGCACGTGGAGGAACGCCGTCGGGAGGGTGAGCCGGATCCCCTCGGTGAGGTTGGTGTTTACGACGAAGAGGGAGCTGGCGGTCGTACCGGTCACGTAGAGCGAATAGTTGCCCCCACCGGCTCCGGCGAGGCTCGAGGCGTGCACCTGGCCGAGCGTGAGGTTCGCGAGGAGCTGGGAGTACAGCAGGTAGGTCGGACGAGGCGTGCCTCCGGACAGGAGCATCCCGTACGGGAGGTTCGGGTCGAGGTCGGCCAGGTCGAAGTAGAGCACGTGCGGAACCCCCTCGCGCGCGGCCTGGATGAGCCCCGCAGCGACGATCACGGCGTCGGCGTAGCTCACGAGGTCCTTCTTGAACTCCCCTCCGAGGGCCCCATCGAACTCGTCGACGAAGACCTGGAGGTGGCAGCTGGGGCAGGCCGCACGGACGATGCCCACGCTCGCCGGATAGTTGCCGGGAAAGCTCGTCGGGTTCTGGAGGTCGCTGTAGAACTGGGCGAGCGAGCCGGGGGCGCTGCCAGTGCCTCCGGGGTAGGCGTGGTAGGCCACGGCGGCCAGGTACGGGCCGGCGACCGCCGTGACGTTCTGCAGCCAGGCCTTGGCCTGGGTGCCGCCGACGGAGGACTCGAGTCCGATCAGCTGGATCGACGGGTCGAGCGCCCGGAGCGCCTGGGCGTAGACCAGCACCTCGCCGGCGTACTGCACAGGGCTCGGAGTGGAGGTGTCGCTGTCGCGCCAGTCCAGCCAGGGGATGCCGAAGTGGGTCCACTGCTGGGGCTCGTTCCCTATCGCCCAGTACGTGGGGTGGAAGCCCAGGGTGTTCTCCACGTACGCCACCGTTGCGACGGCGATCGAGGGGTTGTCGATCTCCGCTGGCACCATCATCACCGAGTGGCAGTGCAGGGCCTCGCACCAGGCCACGAACTCCGGGTCGGTGAAGCCCAGCGTCGGGCCGGCGAAGCCCGAGGAGTTGTAGGTGAGGGCGGCCACCTGATCGGTCGCCTCGCCGTTGGGACTGAACCGGAACAGCGTGAGCGGCGTCGCGTTCACGCGGGCGGCGAGCGCCGGGCCGCCGACGGCGACCTCCTGGACGTTCACGCCGAAGAAGCTGGACGAGAGGTTGCCGAGCGCGCGACCCTCCACCACGGTCGCCGAGGCCGAGTCGAAGCCACCGGTCGAGGGATGAGGAGCGAACGCGAACGCGGCGATCACCACGATCCCCGCGACTGCGATGGCGATGAGCGCCAACAGTCGGGGACCGCCGAAACTGTGCCAGAAGCGGTGCGTATCCGGACGCATTCAGCCGGTAGAGGTTGCCTCAGCGTCTTATAGACCCCGTGCCCGTGCGCCGCCTCGGAGCGTAGCGGTCCCGGGATGCGCGTGGAGAGGCCCGCCGTCGCCGGGAGTCGGCGCGATCGTTCGGAGGCACTTTTCGCCGGCCTCGGGCCTCAGTGCGCCGCCGGCGCCGGACCTGGGTGCGAATGACGTCCGCGGAAGGGCCGAAGGGGTCGCCGCGTCGGCGACTCCTGCTCATCGGGCTCGACTCGGCCTCCCCCGAGTACCTGTTCGACCGGTGCCGTCCGGTGATGCCCAACGTCTCCCGACTTCTCTCGAGCGGAGTTCGCGCTCCCCTCCGGACGACCGACCCCCCGATCTCGGTCCCGGCCTGGCCGGTGCTCGTCACGGGCGTCGACCCGGGGACGCTCGGCCTCTACGGCTTCCGGCACCGACTAGATCACTCCTACGACAAGACCTACGGTCCGGCCTCGAACACGCTGCCGAAGCCCACGCTGTGGCACCTCCTGTCCGAGCGGGGCCGACGGGTCTGTGTGATCGGCATGCCGCCCACCTACCCCGCGCCGACCGTGAACGGCATTTCGATCTCCGACTTTCTCACGCCGGCCGGGGCCAAGGACACCACCTTCCCTGCCGGCCTCGCGGCCGAGATCGAGCAGAAGTACGGCCCCTACGTCTTCGATGTCACCTTCCGGGCCGAGGAGCGGCTCAAGCTGTTCCAAGAGATCGTCACGATGACGCAGCGGAGGTTCGCCGTTGCCGAGGAGCTGTTCCAGCGCGAGCGCTGGGACCTCTTCGCCATCCACGAGGTGGGCACGGATCGGCTGCACCACGCCTACACGAAATACTTCGACCCGAAGCACCGCGCCTACGAGAAGGGCAACCCCTTCGAGCACGTGTTGCTCGACTACTACCGGGTCGTGGACCAGGGCATCGGACGGCTCCTCGCCAGCGCGGACGACTCGGTCGGGGTGTGCGTGGTCTCCGACCACGGCAGCATGCCGATGGAGGGGTGTTTCTGCATCAATCAGTGGCTACGGGACAACGGCTACCTCGCGGTCCCCCCGGGCGTCCCGAAGGGGACGCCGCTGGAGAAAGCCGGCGTCGACTGGAGCCGGACCCAGGTCTGGGGCGCCGGCGGCTACTACGCGCGGCTGTTCTTCAACCTGCAGGGCCGCGAGGCCCAAGGCATCGTGCCGACGACCGAGCTACCTCGGTTGAAGGAGCGGCTGCTGCGCGATCTGGCGGAGATCCGGCGCCCCGACGGCAGCCCGTTCCGGACGCGGGTGCTCGAGCCCGACGAGATCTACCACGAGGTCCGTGGCGATCCGCCGGACCTCATGGTCTACTTCGAGGAGCTCACGTGGCGCTCGGCGGGAACGCTCGGGCATCCCAGCAATTTCCTCGCGGAGAACGACACGGGGCCGGACGACGCGGTGCACGCGATGGACGGGGTCTATCTCTTCGCCGACCCGCGCGCGAGCGACCCCCGCGAGATCGGTACGCTCCAGATCGTCGATGTGCTTCCGACCCTGCTCTCCTGGCTCGGCGAGTCGATCCCACCGCACGTACAGGGCACCCCCCAGGCGGCCGCCCTCCCTGGGCGCAAGGGTCCGACCTAGTCGTAGCCCCAGGAGCGCATCCGGGCATCCTCGAGCGGCGGACGGACCGCCGCGGCGACATCGCCCGCCCGCTCCCGGATCTCCCGTTCGCTCGATATCCCGAAGACCTGCTCGAGGGCCCGGAGCCGGTCGGCGCCGTCGAGGCTAGCCGGTGGCGCGGCATCGGGGTCAACGCCGGGCGCCCAGAAGCGCACGTCGGCGAGCGTCGTGTCGAGGATGTACTTACCCTGGTCCGTGTACGCCGCGATGAGTCGGTGGTTCCACCGGTAACCGGTCTCGACCCCGGTGAGGGAGGCGTTCGGGTCGGAGGCAGGCCCGCCCTCGCAGAAGATGATCGAGTTCGAGGGAGGCTGGGCCGGGAACGGGACGGTGGGGAACCCGGTCTCGTCGAACGGTGGACTGCCAAGCGAGATCCCCTTGATCCACGAAGGTACTTCGCAGAGCGAGGTCCAGCGGTCCACCCGTCTCGGTACCGACACCCCAGCCGGAGGCCGCACCACGAGCGGGATCCGCGCGACCGAGTCGGTCGCGCCGCAGCCGTGGTACACGTTCCCGCCTTCGCCGAAGGATTGGCCATGGTCCGAGGTCACGACGACCCAGGTCCGCTCGTCGACCCCATGCCGGGCCAGCGCGGCCAGGAGTCCGGCCACCTTCCGGTCGGAGTCCAAGATCGTTTGCTGGTACCAGGCCCGGATGGCCGGCCAGGGCGCCCGCTCGCGCAGCTCCGGGATCGACAGGAGGTAGTAACGGGGCACCGCGGCGTAGGCCCGTAGAAGTGGGGAGCGGGCCCCATCGACCGGGACGGGGTAGTACGGCTCGTGCGGGTCCACGAAGTTGACCAGGGCGTGGAAGGGGGTTCCGGCGTCTCGGCTGCCCAGCCACTGGTCGAAATCCTGGACCGTGAGGTCGTTGCAGACCTCGCGCTTGAAGGCCACCTCGGCACGGAAGTTCGGGTACGTGAGCGGCAGCGCCGTCATCGGGAGAGTGCGCATCATCCGGCGCACCGGCGGCGAGAAAAGCCAGCGCGCGCCACCGAAGAGCCGGTTGGTCAGCGTACGGTCCCGGTCGGACATCGCCGGCACCGGGCAGAACCGGTGCCGGTAGCCGACCTCGAGACCGTAGCCCGCGACCAGGTGAACCTCCTCCGAGAACATCGCGCTCTCGTACCCGCGCGGGGCGAGCCAGCTGGCGATGGTGGGTTCCCGGACCGGGCGCACTTCGAAGGTCCGCCGGCCGTGGGTCCACGGGTAGACGCCGGTGAACAGCGACATGTGCGACGGGACGGTCCAGTTCCCGGGGGCCACGGCGCGAGGGAACTCGCAGCCGGCCCGGGCCAGCCCTGCGATCGTCGGGGCCAAGGGCGAAAGCGCATCGCCGGTGGGCATCGACTTGGCGCGCGCCGAGTCGAGCACCACCACGAGGACGTTCGCGCGCGGGGCACCGCGGACCAACTGAACCTACTCCCGCCGGCGCGGGAGGCGCACCGGCTCCTTCGACACCGCGCGATGCCCGGCCGGGAGGATGAAGCCGCCGTTGCTCGGGTTCGTGCCGGCCACCCTCGAGTCAGACGGTTCCCGTGCGCACAAGCCTTTTCCCGTTCGACCGCTCGCGTCGCGGCCGTGCCGACTGAGAGTCCCCGCCTGCTCATCCTCGGTCTGGACTCGGTCCCGCCGGATCTCCTCTACCAGCGCTTCCTCCCCCAGATGCCGACGATCCGCCGGCTGCTCGAGCGCAGCCGGTACGGTACGCTCCGGACGATCGATCCCCCGATCACGGTGCCGGCCTGGGCCGTCATGTTCACCGGTGTGGACCCCGGCACGCTCGGGATCTACGGGTTCCGGCATCGGCGCGCGGGCTCGTACACCGACCAGTACGTCCCGACGCCCCGCATGATCCGGTTCCCGACCGTCTGGGACCAGCTCTCGCGCGCCGGCCGCCGGGTCTGCATCATCGGCATGCCGCCGGGGTACCCGCCGCCGGTGGTCAATGGCGTCTACATCGGCGATTTTCTGACCCCGACGAGCGCGCCAGATTTCGTCTATCCGCCCGGGCTCGGGCCGGAGATCAAGGCGGTGGCCGGAAGCTACGAGTTCGATGTGACATTCCGCGCCGAGGATCGCTCCCGGATCGGCCGGCAGCTCATCGACATGACCCACCACCGGTTCGCGGTGGCGAAGCACCTGTGGAAGAAGGAGCGCTGGGACTTCTTCGCGATCCACGAGATCGGACCGGACCGGATCCACCACACCTTCTGGAAGTACTTCGACACGACCCACCCGCGCTACGAGGCTCACGAGGAGTACCGCGCGCTGGTCGAGGAGTACTATCGCTCGATGGACGCCGACATCGCCTCGCTGCTGGAGGAGGTCGGCCCCGAGGTGCGGGTACTGGTGGCCTCCGATCACGGCAGTCAGGCGATGGACGGCTGCTTCTGCATCAACCAGTGGCTGCGCGAGCAGGGGTACCTCGTGCTCAAGTCGGAGCCGACCCGGGTGGGCGTCCCGCTCGAGGAGACCCCCATCGACTGGACCCGGACCAAGGCCTGGGGCGCCGGCGGCTACTACGCGCGCATCTTCTTCAACATCAAAGGGCGGGAGCCCCAGGGAACGATCGATCCGAAGGAGCTTCCGGCCTTCCGCGACGAGCTCCGGCGTCGGCTCGCGACCGTCGTCAGGCCCGATGGCGTATCTCTCAGTGCTCGGGCGCACACGCCCCAGGAGCTGTACCGGGAGGTGCACGGCGATGCCCCCGATCTCATCGCCTACTTCGGCAACCTCCGCTGGCGCTCGGCCGGCACGCTCGGTCACCCGAGCCTATTCCTCGACGAGAACGACACCGGGCCGGACGACTCGGTCCACTCCTTCGAGGGGGTGTACGCCATCTCGGCCAAGCCGGGCGAGAAGACCGGTCCCACGCCCGAGCGCTCGATACTCGATGTGGCTCCCACGATCCTTTCGTGGTACGGACTCCCCCTGCCTCCCCATCTGCAGGGCAAGCCTATTTCGGACTGGGCGTAGGGGGTCTTGTGGTGGCCGCTCGGGCGGAAGCGCCGGGCTTCCTCTGCCGGGCCGGGGATGAGGATTGGCCAGCCCCGTGACGGAATCAGCAACGATCCCGGTCCCGGACGGCTGGCGACCGACCTGGACGCTGTTCGCCGGCAGCCTCGCCCTCCTGATCGCCGCGCTTTCGCTGCTGGAGTTCCTGTACGCCTACTCCGCCGTACCTCCCGGGGTGGACCCCGGCCACTGGATCACCTCGGGGTACGGCTACGTAGGCCACCCCGTTCCGCCACTCGCGGCGATCGGCTCCCCGTACCTCTACCCTCCTCTGGCTCCGCTCCTCATCGGCGGGCTCTACGACTTCCTGGGCAGCCCAGTGACCACGGCGCTCGCGGCCGGTGCCGTGCTCCTCACGCTGTTCGCGGTCTCGCTGGTCGTCGTCGCTCGTCGCTTCTTCTGGTTCGCGCCGGCGCAGATCGGGTTCGTGGGGGCATCGCTCCTGTGCGGGACGACACTATCGATGCTCTTCTGGGGGGCCTACCCCAACTTCCTCGGCTTCTTCTTTCTGGACCTACTCGTCGTCGTTCTCCTCGAGTACGCCCGAAAGCCCTCGAAGTGGTTCGGGTTCCTGCTGCCAGTCACGCTCGGGGCGATCTACCTGACGCACACGCTCGTCGCCGCCGTCGCGGTCGTTACCGTGGGGGCCGCGGGACTGCTGCTCCTCCTCGGAGAAGGCCCCCGCTACCTCTGGACTCGGATCTGGAACGCCGGCTTTCTC
>DASYZY010000134.1:0-1621 GCA_035945735.1 Thermoplasmata archaeon | reverse complement strand
CCACCCGCGAGCGTCGGCGACCGAGGGTGGGCCCAGGCGGCGAACCATGAGGTCACAGGCGGCGATCCGGTGGTAGGTGTGCCCGCCGTCGGACCTGCGGAGCCCGTCGCTCGGCAGGGGGCTCCAGCCGGTCGGGCCCCGCCGGCGTCGCCCGAACGACGCTTCCGGCGCACCGTGATCGACGGGATCGATCTCTTGACGGTGCTGCCCGGCAACTGGGCTACCGCGCGGTCACTCTACCGCTCGTACGTCCGCGCGGCGAAGCGGTTGATCCGCGACCAAGCCGAGTTTCGCGGGGTCGGCCCCTCGCTGAGCGGCAAGGACGAGCTCGTCGTCTGGGTGCACGGGGTCAAGGCCACCCTTCGCCCCGAGACGGAGGACCTCCATTTCCTGCGACCGCGGCACAAGCTCGCGGTCTCCCGGTGGTTTCGACCACGGCCGGGTGAGTACGTCGTCGACGTGGGGGCGCACCTCGGATACTGGTCGCTCCTCGCCGCCTCGAAGGGGGCCACGGTGGATTCCGTCGAGGCGAACCCCTCCCTCGGAGCGTTGCTCGAGAGGAGCCGGCGGCTGAACGGCATCGTCCAGGGTAGGGTGCTGAGCGTGGCCGCAGGAGCAGCCCACGGGTCGGTTCCTCTGTACGTCCCGGGGCGGTACGACGGAACCGCGTCGCTGCATCGCGAGTGGCCTAAGGCGGACCCTCGCTACGGGCTGAGCACGATTGTTGTGCCGGTAATGCCGCTCGACGCGATCGTCCTTCCGGGACGAGCGGTCGACTGGCTGCTTGTCGACGTCGAGGGCGGGGAGCCCGAGGTCCTGGCGGGGGCGTCGGGCGTCCTGGCCCGTACCAAGCGGGTCCTCCTCGAGGTCTCCGATGGGCCGACGGTACGGGAATGCGAGGCTGCGCTGCGCGCCGTCGGCCTCGAGGTCAAGGACCGGTTTCGGGAGAGCGGCCGGACGGAGTACTGGTTCGCCCGGCGCGGCGGGATCTGAGGCGAGGTTCGCCCCAGAGACGCCAGCCGGTCCGCCGGGACCGAGCTTGAGGCGATCGTCGGAAGGGGTTGGCACTGGGAGCCCCGCCGAGGGGGGAGTTAGGCGGTGCCGAACTCGGCGATGTACGCCTCGATCTGGTGGAGCAGCAGGCTCAGCGGCATGTTGACGTCCTGGCGGACCCATTCGAGGGTGAGCGTCGGGCGGGCCCGGCTGCCCTCGAGGGGCAGCGGGAGGTTGACCGAAACCCGCCACGGCTCCATCTTGACCAGCTCGCTGATCGCCTTCTCCGTCGACGTGGACGCTCCACCCGATGCGCTGCCGCTCTTGGCCGCCATGGCGGGGCCGGGGCGCAGGGAGTAATGATGGATTCGGCGGCGCCGACTCACGGATGCTCGGGCCGACATCGCGACCATCTCTCGGCCCCCGGGGTCAACCCTTAGAAGCCGACGAAGGTCGAGGTGTCCGGCACGGGGAGGTAATCGGTGGCGGCGAGCGCGAGGATCGGGCTCGAGTTGCCAGGTGGTCACCGGGTGGAAGTGGCGCCTGGGACCCTGGCGGGCGAGATCCTACGCCAGGGCGAACCGTCCCGGGCCGGCGCAATGCTGGCCGCGAGGTTCGACGGTGCACT
>DASYZY010000133.1:0-9074 GCA_035945735.1 Thermoplasmata archaeon | reverse complement strand
GGGATCCCCGGCTACACCTACATCTGGAGCTGGGGCGACGGCAGCGGTTCCACGGCCCTCACCGACGGCTCCAGCGAGTCGACGTCGCACCAGTTCACCCGTAGCGGCAACTTCGTCGTCGACCTCCACGTGGTCGACTCCGCCACCCATTCCGCCGACGTGAGCGTCACCATCTCCGTCGGTAGCGTGGTCGTGGGCGATTGGCTGCCACCACGGGACACCTACCAGTTCTCCAACTACGGCAGCTTCTGGTCGGCCGGCGGCAACTGCTACGGCGTCTCCTCCAGCGAGATCCTGTACTGGGAGCACGACATCCTCGGCTGGCCGGACACGCCGCTGCTGCCGAGCCCGGCGCCCCAGACCAGCGCGCTGGGCAATCCGATCAACGCCGCCGATTTCCTCAACGCCACTACGCTTGCGATCATGGCGCACCAGGTCTACGACCCGTCGAACAGCGTCGGGGACCTGAGCCCCGGTTCATTCGCCTCTACCTGGAGCACACTGCTGGGCCTCCTACAGAAAGGGCAGGTCGCGATCCTCGGTCTGGGGCCGACCAACCTCCACGCCGTGGTGCTCTACGGCGAGCAGACCTGGCCCAACGGCACCATCGAGATGGCCATCTCCGACCCGAACTTCCCGCTCGTCACCCGGAACGCGTGGTACTACCCCTCGCTCGAGAAGTTCAACTACACTGCGAAGGTGAGTTGGCCGGCCTTCGACCTCACCGGCAGTCCGGACCCCCAGCCGCTGCAGCCCGATTGGTTCTTTCCGCTCCCGCTCGTCGACTACCTCGGCTGGCAGGACTTCCCGCCGACCTCGCTCGGCAACACCTACATCGTCGCCGACAAGTCGGTCACTGTCAGCAACCTGCACGGCTCGGACGACTTCGGCGTCCTCGGCGACTCGCAGTCCTTCTCCGGGTCGATCCCGGGCTCCTTCGGGATCTCCGAGAGCTCGGTCGAGCTCTACCGGCTACCGTTCGACGCCAACGCCCCGCCCACCGTGGCGGACCCCGGGGCCGGCTCGACCCGCCTCGCCCTCCTCGATTCGAGCGGCGCCAACGCAAGCCTATCGGTACAGGGCTTCGGGCTCTCGCTCGATTCGGCCCGATCCCACCTCGCGCACCTGACCGCCGCCCCCAACGGCTGGCAGCTCTCGGTGGGGCCGGTGCCCGTTCTCCTCAACCTCTCGATCTATGGCGTCAACGGGTCCACAAGCCACGCCCTGCTCGCGACCGATCTGCCCCTCGCCGCCGGGTCGACCGTCGCGTTGGTGGTCCAGGACTGGAGCGGCCTGAACTCGACCACGCTCACGAGCGCCACCCTCAGCGTGACCCCGGTCGGCGGGGCCGCCCACGTCTACCCGCTCCGCAACGGCCAGGACGGCTTCGCCAGCTCGACGACGGCCCCGCCGACGACGAACACCTCGAAGGGCGCCTCGCCCTTTCCGTACGCCGACTTTGGCCTCGGCGTGGTCGTGGGGGCGGGCGTGCTGGGACTCGTCGTCGTGCTGTTCCGGGGGCGCTCGGGCCGAGGATCGGCTCCGCCGCCGGCGGCCATGTAGGCCTCGGCGTCACCGTCTAGGCACGACGTAGGCATCGACGACCACGTGGACGCGCCCCGGTCCGTAGTTCTTGACGCGGCGGACGGTGCCCTCGCGCAGTCGCCCGCCTGATCGTTCGACCGCCTTCTCCACCGCCGCCAGGCTCGCCCCGTCCGGCGCCGTCGCGTCGGCGAGTTCGTGGAGATGCACCCACCCGCCCGCGGGGGCAAGCAAGCGGAGCGTCTGCGGGACCCACGGCAGGGAGGAATGCAGGTACCCGAGCAGAATGCGATCGGCGGTTCCTTCGGGGAGAGCGACCGTGCGGTTGTCGCCGAGTTGCGCCCGTACCTGGTCCGTCACGGCGTTGAGCCGCAGGTTCTGCTCGAGGTAGGCGAACGCGACCGGGTTCCGCTCGACGGCCTCCACCTGGACCGTGGGATGCGCGCGGGCCGCCGGCAGGGTGAAGTAGCCGATCCCCGCGAAGAGGTCCACGACGCGCTCGCCGGGCGCGACCAGCCCTCCTATCCGGGAGCGCTCGGTCTTGTTCCCACGCGAGAAGAGGATCCGCGCGGCATCGAACCGGTACCGGACGCCGTGCTCGAGCACGGTGGTCTCGGTCGCCTCCCCGTCGAGCCGCTCGGTCGGCAAGGCGCGCTCCTCCCCCCGGACGGGGCCGGCATGACGCAGGACCGCTGAGACCCCGAGCTCTTGGCGGAACCCGCGGGCGATCGGACCGAAGAACGCCCGGTCGCTCTCGGCTAGGCGAAGCAGGAGGACCGAGCCGAGCCGCTCGTACCGGGCCGGCACGCGCTCGGCGGCCTCGTCGAGACCCTCCGCCCGAAGCCGGCGGCGTACCCGCTCGGCGGGGGACACCGGGCGCATGGCCGGCTAGCCGGCGGGGGGGGCGGCGCCCTTTTCGAGCACCACGTCGATGAATTGCTTGAGGTGGGCGACCAGGATCGGGTTGTCGGTGAACCCGCACGCCTCGAAGGTGGGGCCAGCGAGTAGCGCGTGCTGGCCATCGGCGAGCACCTCGGTCGCGATGAGATTGCTTCGGGCGACGTAGTCGACCCCTTCGGGCATCCGCTGCAGCGGGGCGGTGACGAAGGTGACCCGCACGCCGCGCTTGACCGCGTGCGCGATCTTCTTGCCGAGCTCCTCGCGGAGCTCCGCCAGCTGCGGCGTCGTGAGCATGAAGCTCTCCTTGGCCTGGTCGATCATCTCCCCGATCTTCCCGACCACCTTCTCGCGGCCGTTGAGCAGGTACACGAGCTGCGGCTCGCCGTGCTCGGCGACCACGGCATGCAGCATCTGGAGCTTCTCGAACACCTCGTCGATGACGCTCTTGAGTCCGTCGGCGACCTCGAGCGGCGGCTTCGGCTGGAACAGGATCGGCTTGTCGCCGGTGCTCGTCGCGTACCCCTTGCCGACCAGCGCCTCGAGCACTTTGTAGGCAGAGGTCCGGGGTATGCCGGCGGAGGTCGCGAGGCTGGCGGCGTCGCCCACGCCCCGGGCGACGAGCGCGATGTAGGCCCGGGCCTCGTAGACCGTGAGCCCGACCCGGCCGAGCACCTCGACGGCCCGGCGGTACTCCTGGCTGAGCTCTCCGCCGAGCGAGTTCGCCACCTGCTCGATAGTGACCATGAACGCGGGTGAACCGGCTCCGGCCACTTAAGGCTGATTTCGCCGGGAGCGGGGGCCTAGGGCACGACCTCGGTGAGGCGGAGCAGCGCCGCCCGCCCGAGCAGCGCTTCCACCTCGTCTGCGGGTAGGATCTTGTGCTCGAGGAGGAGCTCCTTCACCCCGCGGCCGGTGCGCTCGCTCTCGTGGACCAGCTCGGCCACCTTGAGATAGCCGAGCCGC
Source organism: Thermoplasmata archaeon (assembly GCA_035945735.1). Classification (GTDB taxonomy): domain Archaea; phylum Thermoplasmatota; class Thermoplasmata; order Lutacidiplasmatales; family UBA184; genus JAKIVR01. The sequence goes on along the minus strand of DASYZY010000133.1, from coordinate 5,669 downwards.
GGCGTGAGCACCGTCGCCAGTGCGTGCGAGTCGAGGAGGAACCGTTCGGCCCGGGCCGAGTTCGCCTGGATCCCGTCGACGCAGCTCCGAGCGAAGACCGGAAGGTAGCGCGTGAGGATCTCCGCCGAGAAGAGCACCTCGTAGGCGGCGAGCGGCATCATCACGTTGATCTCGAGCTGGCCGGCGCCGACGGCCCAGGCGGTGGCGGTGTCGGAGCCGAGGACGTGGAAGCAGACCATCGCCAGGCACTCGGCGGCCGACGGGTTCACCTTCGCCGGCATGATCGACGAGCCCGGCTGGATCTCGGGCAGGCGGATCTCGTCCAGCGCGGTCGCGGGCCCGCTGGACAGCAGCCGCAGGTCGTTGGAGATCCGTAGGAGCTCGATGGCGAGCTCGCGGAGCCCGGAGGAGGCGGCCAGCAGGGGGGACCGGCTCTGCATCCCCTCGAACGGATCGCGCGACGGGCGCAGCGGTAGCCCGGTCAGCTGGGCGTACTCGGCGACGACGCGCGCCCGGTACCCCGGGGCGGAGGTCACGCCCGTTCCGACGGCGCTGCCGCCCAGCGGGAGCTCCGCCAGCGCGGCCTCGGCCGTTCCCAGCCGCTCGAGCGAGTGCTCGAGCGCGCTCGAGTAGGCGCCGAACTCCTGGCCCAGCGTCACCGGCATGGCGTCCTTGAGGTGGGTCCGTCCGGCCTTGGGCACCCGGGCGAACTCCTCGGCCTTGCGCCGTAGGCTCGTCATGAGGGTCTCGACCGAGCGGCGGAGCTCGGCGAGCGACAGTAGTGTGGCCACCTGCGAGGCCGATGGGAAGGTGTCGTTGGTCGACTGGCCGCGGTTCACCTGGTCGTTGGGCGACAATCGCGCATAGTCGCCCCGGGACCCTCCGAGGATCTCGAGGCCGCGGTTGGCGAGCACCTCGTTGACGTTCATGTGGAGCGAGGTGCCGGCGCCCGCCTGGAAGACGTCGACCCGGATCTGGGAGTCGAACTTCCCGTCGGCGAGCTCGCGGGCCGCCTGTTCGATGGCCGCTCCGCGCTCGGCATCGAGCACCCCCAGCGCCCGATTGGTGCGCGCCGAGGCCAGCTTCTGCAGGGCGTAGGCACGGATCAGGTGGCGCGAGGCCGTGAGGCCGCTCACCGGGAAGTTCTCGGTGGCCCGAAGCGTCTGGATGCCGTAGTACGCGTCCGCCGGGAGCTCCCGCTCGCCGAGCGAGTCGGTTTCGCGTCGCGTGGCCGCCACGGCCCGGGGACCGGGAGCGCGAATAAACCATTTAGGCGGGGGCGCGACCTCGCCGCGGTCGGAGGACGACTCACCCGGACGGCATGGTGGATCTGGGACAGCTCACCTTCGACGTCACGGGCACCGCCGCCGCGGTGCTCCTGCCGTGGGCGATCTGGCTCCTGCTATTCCTGTGGGCGTGGGAACGGCCAGAGGAGGCACGGCGCGCCGGGTTCGGCCGTCGTACCTTCTGGCTCCTGCTCCCGGTGGCAGCGCTGGGATCGCTAGCGAACACCCCGCTGCTGGACTGGGCCGGTAGCGTCCTCGCGATGAACGCCGGCGGGGCGCTGCTGCCGCTCATCCTGTCCGCGGTGCTCCTGTACCATGCCGTTCCGGCCGACGGCCGTCGCCTGGTCGGCGGGTTCTTCCTTACGGCGGCCGGCCTGTCGGGCGCGCTCTTCCTCGGACTCTTCCTCCCGATCGGTTCGTTCCCGTTGTCCCCCGGGACGCCCTCCGCGCTCCGATGGTGGTTCACGCCCTCGGTCGCCGGCGGAGCCGCGAACTGGGTCCTGCTCGCGATCGTCGTCGTCTGGCCGCTGCTCATCGCACTCGGATCGATCGCTGGCCGGGCCGGCGGGACCCGAAGCGTCGACCGCCCCCTGGTCGGGCTCAACGCGCTCACCGGATTCGGTATCCTGCTGACCTTCTACAGCTCCCAGTCGGTGCCGAACGAGGGGATCATCTCGACCTACCCCGCGTATCTCGCCGCGCCCATCCTGATCGGCCTCCTCGCCGTCGCGATCGCCGGACCCCTGCTGCGCCTCCGGTTGGGCGCGGGCATCCCGATCGCGTACGCGACATCGACCGTGGGCGTCGTCGTCGGCGCCGACGTCCTGCGGGAGCCGCCGCTGTACAACGGCGCGGCGGCCGTGCTCTCGATCGGCGGTGCCGGGATCGGCGACCTCGTCTACCTCTCCGGGCTCGTCGCGGTCGGCACCGCCTTCCTCGTGGTGTGGACGCTCGCCCGTGGCCGGCCCGAGCTGTGGGGCCCGGACTCGCCCCGCGAAGCGCGGGGCCCCCGCGCCCTCTGGCGCCGCGCGCTCATCCTGCACGCCGAGGGGCGATACCGGGAGTCGCTCACCGCCTCCGAAGCCGCCACCCACGAGGCCGGCGAGCAGCTCCACCGGCTCGGCCTCGGTCCGCCGGAGGAGACGCCCGGCGTCTGGGCCGAGTTCGGCCCGGCCTGGCTGGAGCCGGATCGGCGAAACCTCCGCCATCTCGCCGAGAGCGGCAGCGACGATCCCGCGGACTCGAGCCGGGGGCTGCTCGCGGCCCGGCTCTTCCTCGATCGGGCCGGCAACGCGCTGCGCGCTCGCCTCGCCCCGCTGTGGGGGCGCGCCTCCGCCTTCGTCGTCGACCTGCTCCTCCTCACCGTGCCCGCCGTGCTGCTGTGGAGCTGGATCATCGAGTCGAGCGCGCGCCCGAGCACGCTCCTGACCGCGCTGCCCTTCACGGTCGCCATCTTCGCCTACATCGGGCTCGGCTTCCTGTACTTCCTGATCGGCGACGCGCTCGGAGGGAGCTCGCTGGGCAAGCGGCTCCTCAACCTGCGCGTGCGCGACCGGGCGCTGGGCGCGCCCGGGCTCATCCCGGCCTTCGTTCGGGACGCGCCCAAGCTCGTCCCGCTCACGATCCTGGGGGAGGGCGGCGCCGTCGGCCTCGCCCTCATCCTGCGCCCGGCGGCGAACCCTTTGCTCCCCTTCGGACCCCAGATCACCGCGATCACCGGCGTCGTGCTCGTCGTGGTCTCCCTCGTCGGGGTCGGGATCGTGGGACTGCTCAGCGTGCTCACGATCGCGGTCACGCCCGAGCGGCAGCGGATCGGCGACCTTTGGGCAGGCACTTGGGTGATGCGAGCCGACTCGGCTACGCCGGTCCCGCCGGCGGCCCTGGGCGCGCCGCGGGCGGCGGGCCCGATCGTTGGAGCGGGATCGCGATCGAACTGACGTTCGCGTCGCGTCCGTCCCGGTTGCGCAGCCGCTCGGTCCCCAGCTGGATGCTCCCGAGGGCTACCTGCCCTTCGAGGAACCGGCGCCGAACGACCTCGACGACGTCGACCGCCTTCGAGATCGCGCTCCCGCGGGCCTTCACCAGGACGACGCCGGGGCCGGCGTTCAGCTGCGCGACCACCTGGAAGACGTAGGTCATGAGCGGCCGATTGCCGATGTACACGATCCCTTCCGCCCGGGGCTCCGTGGGCGACTCGCGGGCGGGAGGATCCGGCACGGGGCCGTCCGGGGCCGGGAGACTAATGTCATTTTCTCGCTCTTCGTGGTGGGGGCGATGCCGGACCGACGGCCCCCCCGCTTCGACGCAGCAAGACTTAAGCGAAAATCGTCGGTGCGACGACGCTACGCAGGGGTGGCCCAGCTTGGTCAAAGGCGCCAGGTTGAGGTCCTGGTCTCGTAGGAGTTCGTGAGTTCAAATCTCACCCCCTGCATGCGGCTCCTTTCGGAGGCGCGGGGCGCCCGCGATCGCCGGCGACCGGCGCGCCTCCCGCAGCTTCCCCGGCGGGTCGAGCGCTAGCCAATGGCCACGAGCGACCCCTCCGGCGACCTCGAGCGGCGCCGCGCCCGCCTCGCCGAATGGGAGGAGGCGGCGCGGCCGCTCGGGGTGGCGCTGCCCGAGCTCCCCCGGTGGGCGAACGCGTTCATCCGTTCCGGGGACGAGGCCGCGGCCTGGAGCGAGGTGCTGCGGGGCATCGAGCGGATGGCCCAGAAGCGGGTCCAACAGGCGCTGGAGCAGTGGGCGGAGCGGACCCGCCAGCGGCTATCGCGGCTCGAGGCCTACGCGGTCGACAGCCGGCTCGAACGGGAGGAGATGGACGACGTGCTCCACGCCGTCCGGACCGGCGAGGTCCCGCGGGCGATCGCGACCTACGCCCAGGTCGATCGCGTGGTGGCGCTCAAGGAGCGGCACCTCGATCAGGCGCGCGAGGAGCTCGAGCGCGTCGTCTCGCTGTTCCGCGACATGGCCACCCTCGGACTGCCGGTGCCCGATGAGCCGGAGCCGCTCGAGGCCGAGCTGGAGCGGGAGCTGCGGCGCGGACGTCTCGCGCCGCTCAAGAGCCGACTGCGCGAGCTCCGGTCGGAGGCGAACGAGACGCTGCGCGCCGAACTACCGGGCATCGTGGGCCGGTACGGCGATCGACTGATCCGCGAGCGCTCCGAGGGGGGCCGGGTCGAGGCCCAGGCCGGCGAGCTCGCGCGCGCGGCGCGGGAGTACTCGCGGGGGCGCCTCGAAGAGTCGATCAAGCACCTGCGGCTCGCCGGCTACACCGGCAGCCGAGGATCGAAGGGTCCGGGCGCTACAGGAGCCGCTCGAACTGCCTGACGTCCTCGCCCCAGAAGTGGCGGTGGAGCGTCCCGGCCTCGGCGAACTGCTGCTGGCTCAGCAGCAGCGCGGCGTCCGGGAAGCGGGGGAGAATGTCGGCGAACAGGGACTTGGCGCCGGCGTGCCGGGCCCATTCGAGCGCAGCCTGTAGCAAGGCGGTGCCGACGCCGTGGCGGCGCTGGTCGGCCTCGACGCACAGGTTGAGCAGATGGCAGGCCCCGTCGACCAGCTCGCAACCGACGACGCCGATCAGCTTGCCGTCGCGGCGCGCGGAGAAGTAGGTGACCCCCTCCATGCCGCTCGTGAACTCCAGCGGCGTCGGTTGCCAGGCGCGCTGGACCTCGGCCGGCAGGCCCGCGAGGTACGGTTCCCAGACGCGCCGGAACAGGTTGCAGATCTCCGGCACGTCCTGGTGCGTGAGCCGTTCGACGATGATGGGGTGCGGGGCGGGTGCCGCCGGAGGTGGGGCGGGGGGCGCCTCGGCAGCTTTCTCCCCCTTCTCCGCCCGATGGTTCGTGGCCACGGCTCTCCGGCCTGTCCTCCGCTACTGAGCGAGGCGCTCGGTTGACTTGAACATTACGACGCCCGCGGAGCCGCTACGGCGAAAGTCGGGCCGGAGTCCGCGGGAAGGGCGTGGTGTCGCGGATGTGCTCGCGCCGGGCCACCCAGCGGAGCACCCGCTCGATGCCGGCGCCGAAGCCGGCGTGGGGGACGTTGCCGTACCGACGGAGGTCGAGGTACCAGCGGTACTCCTCGAGCTTGGCCCCCGTGGCGACGAGGCGCTCGGTCAGCCGCTCGGCGTCGGTCTCGCGGCAGCTGGCCCCCACGATCTCGCCGTACCCTTCGGGGGCTAGCAGGTCGAACGCCTCGACGGTCTTCGGGTCGTCGCGGCTCTGCAGCATGTAGAACGCCTTGAGCTCGCGCGGGAAGTGCGTGAGGAACAACGGCGCCGTCTCGGTGAGCGTGAGCGCGCGCTCCTCGGCGGTGGCGATGTCGGCGCCCCAGGCCAGCTCGAAGCCCTTGGCTCGGAGCCGGTCGAGCGCTTCGGCGTAGGTGATC
>DASYZY010000132.1:0-2519 GCA_035945735.1 Thermoplasmata archaeon | reverse complement strand
GTTGGAGATGGAGAGCTGGTCGACCGGGCCGTGGACCAGTTCGAGGTCGCGCTCCGGGTCGGCCTGCAGGCCGACCCGGTACAGGACCTCAGAGAGGTTGTGCACGTCGACGTCGGCGTCGACGATGATCACGTAGCGGGTGAAGATCAGCTGGCCGAGCCCCCACAGCGCGTGCATGACCTTGCGCGCGTGGCCGGGGTACTGCTTGCGGATCGAGAAGATGGCGACGTTGATGAACAGCCCCTCGAGGGGCAGGTTCATGTCGACGAGCTCGGGGAGCAGGAGACGGACGACCGGTAGGAAGACCCGCTCGACCGCCTTGCCGAGGATCGCGTCCTCGGTCGGGGGCTTCCCGGTCACGGTCCCGAGGTAGACGGGATTCTTCCGCCGCGTGATGCGGCGGACCCGGAACACGGGGAACGGCTCGGTCTGGGAGTAGTACCCTGTGTGGTCGCCGAAGGGTCCCTCGACGTGGAGCTCGGAGGCGTCCACCTCGCCTTCGAGCACGATCTCGGCCTGCGCCGGGACCTCGAGCTCGGAGAGCGTGGCCTTTGCGAGCTCGAGCGGCTTGCCGCGGAGGAAGCCGGCAAAGACGTAGTTCGACACGCCCTCGGGGACGGGGGCGAGTCCGGCGAAGATCGTGGCCGGGTCGACCCCGATCGCGGCCGCGACGGGCATCGGCTTGCCGAGCGCGGCCCACTTGCGGAGGTTGTTCGCTCCGACCCGATGGACCTGGGCGTGGAAGCCGAGGGCATCGGGGCCGTACTGCTGCAGCCGGTACACGCCTGTGTGGCATTCACCGGTCTCGGGGTCGGAGGTGACGACCACCGGGAACGTGACCGTCCGCCCGCCGTCCTTCGGCCAGCAGCGCACGATCGGGAGCCGGTCCAGGTCGACACCGTCCTCGACGACCTCCTGGCATGGGGCGCTACGGACCCGCTTCGGGCCGAGCGACCGTAGCGTCTCGAGCGTGGCGATGGTCCCACCCAGGTCGCGGAGCGCGCCGAGGATCCCGGCCGGTGGTTTCGTCCGAACTAAGGCGGCGATCCGCTCCGCCACCTCGTCGATTCGGTCCACGCCGAGAGCGAGGGCGATACGACGCGGGGAGCCGAGCACATTGGTGACCACCGGCATCGACGCCCCCGCGACGGCCTCGAAGCGCAGCGCGGGACCGTCCTGGCGGACCATCCGCTGGGTGAGCTCGGTGATCTCGAGGTCGCGGGAGATCGGGCTGCGGACACGGAGCAGGTCGCCCCGTCGTTCGAGCTCGTCGAGGAACTCCCCGAGCGAGTCGAACGGCATCGCGGCGGCCACGGGCGCGCGATATTTAACCCCCCGAACTTCGGGCGCCGGGTTCACGGGAGAACCCGATCGAAGCGCCCATGCTGACCACGACCCTCGAATTCCGGACCGACGACCTCGTGGCGCTCGGCGTGGTCCCGCCGCGCTTCTTCGAGACCTACGAGGAGCTCGAGCTGCTGGAGACGCTTCGGCTCGAGCCCGGGTGGCGGCTCCAGTTGCTTCGGCTCAAGCGGCGGGGCCCCCTGAGCACGGTCGAGGAGCTCGAGAGGGAATCGCGGCGGATACGTCGTCTGTACGGTCTCACCAGCTTCGAGGTCGTCGAGCGGCGCCCGCGGCATCGGGAGTGGGTGCTCCTCGTCCGGCAGCGCAACCCCGAGCGCCTCGCCCAGCTGCTCCTCCTCGCCGAGGGGCGGATCACCCCCACGGCGCCGTTCCGGATCGACGACGAGCGGGTGGTTGCGAGCTTCCGGGGGGATTCGCGACCGCTTCGACGCGTCCTCGCCCGGCTCCGTCGCGACGGGCTCGACTTCCGGATCCTCCGCTCCTCTCGCCGACCGTACGACGCCCCCGAGGGCGCGGAGGAGCTGACCGGGCGCCAGCGAGCGGTCCTCGGCCGCGCGCTGCTGCTCGGCTTCTACGCGGTGCCCCGGCGGATCAGCCTCACCCGCCTCGCCCAGCTGACGGGCCAGAGCCCGCCGGCGCTCGGCAAAATGCTGCGGCGCGCACAGGGGCACCTCGTTTCCCGGTACTTCGCCCGCGAAATGGGCGGAGCCGACTGACCACCCACTAGGGGGAGCCCGGGCGCGAGAAACCCTATGGGGGACGGTCCGCTCCGCTCGCCGGTGAACCCCGTGCCGCACGAGGTGATCGTGGAGCGGCTCGCGGAGTTCCCGCACGTGCCGCTGCCTGTGCGTTCGACGCCGGGCTCGGCGTGCTTCGACCTGCACGCCGCCGCTGGCGCCACGCTGCGGCGGGGAAGCGTGACCCGCGTGAGAACCGGCCTACGGATGCGCGCGCCCCCGGGGACGTTTCTGGAGGTACGGCCGCGCAGTGGGCTGGCGAGCCGGGGCGTCGCGATGGCCAACGCCCCGGGGACGATCGACGGAGACTTCGCCGGGGAGGTGGAGGTCCCGCTGACCTACCTCTTCGAGGGAGAGTATGAGATCCACCCCGGAGACCGCATCGGACAGGTCCGCCTGGTCGAGGAACATCCCGTG
>DASYZY010000131.1:0-8831 GCA_035945735.1 Thermoplasmata archaeon | reverse complement strand
CGGGCACTGCATGATCTGCGGGACCCGGACACGGTGGAAGGAGCTGCCGCTGCACGGCAAGCTCCACTCCTGGACGACCTGCCGCTTTGGCAGCGAGGCGTTCCTGAAGGAGACGCCGTACAACCTCGGCCTGGTCGAGTTCGAGGGGGCCGGCAGTCTCCTACTGGCACGGGTGAAGGACACGACCGAGCCCGAGCTCTACGTCGGCCTGCCGGTGGAGGCGCGCTTCGATTCGCGTCCCAAGTACTCGATCACCGACGTCTGGTTCGTCCCCTCCCGCAACGGCGGCCCAGCGGCCCGACCGTAGCCGTCCGATGTCGGCGGCGCCCCCCTCGGAGGCGCCCGGGGATGGGCCGGGGCCGGAGGGGCTCCCGTTCGACCGGCGGTACAGCTGGGGGGGCCGGTACGCGCCGCTCCGCGCCGAGGGACGGGCCGACCCCGAGGCCTTCTGGGCGGGCATCGCGCGGCGCGAGCTGCTGTGGGAGCGGCCGTTCACCCGGACGCTGGGAGGCACTCCCCCCGAGTACCGCTGGTTCGAGGGCGGGGAGCTCAACGCGGCCGCCAACTGCCTGCTACGCCACGCCGGGACGCCCGTCGCGCAGAAGGTCGCGTACTACTGGGAGGGGGAGGAGGGGAGCCGTCGGACCCTCTCGTACGCCGACCTCGAGCGAGAGGTGCGCGCGCTCGCGGGGGCCCTGGCCGCGCGGGGGTTCACCTCCGAGGATCGGGCGGCGATCTACCTCCCGATGGTGCCGGAGCTCCCCATCGCGATGCTCGCGCTCGCCCTCCTCGGCATCCCGTTCACCGTGGTCTTCTCGGGCTTCGCCGCCGAGGCGCTCGCCCATCGGCTCACCGATCTCGGGGCCCGGCTCCTGCTCACGGCCGAGAGCGGCCGGCGACGCGGGGCGACGATCCCGCTCCTGGAGACCGCTCGGGCCGCCGCCGCGCAGTGCCCGGGTCTCGAGCTCACGGTAGTGCTCGGCCGGGGAGCGGGCTCGGCCTTGCAAGAGGGGAAAGAGGTGGGATGGACCGAGCTCGTGCGCGAGCTCCACCCACCCGCGACCCTCGCGGTCGTCCCCTCCAACCACCCGCTCTTCCTGCTGTACTCGAGCGGAACGACCGGTTCCCCCAAGGGCATTGTCCACGGTACCGCCGGCTACCTGACGCAGTTGGCCGCCACCGTTCGGTGGGTCTTCGACCCCGCCCCCACCGACGTGCTCTGGTGCGCGGCCGACGTGGGCTGGGTGACGGGCCACAGCTACATCGTGTTCGGTCCCCTGCTGGCGGGCGCTACAAGCGTCCTGTACGAAGGGGCGCTGGACGTCCCTTCGGCCGAGAGGTTTTACGAGATCGTCGAACGGTATCGCGTGAGCCTGCTCTATACGTCGCCGACGGCGCTCCGCTCGCTACGGCGCGCCGGCGAGGAGCTGCCGAGCCGGCACGACCTGAGCTCGCTCCGTCTGCTCGGCTCGGTCGGCGAGTCGATCAACCCCTCGGTCTGGGAGTGGTACTTCCGGCGGGTCGGTGGCGGGCGCTGCCCGATCGTCGACACCTGGTGGCAGACCGAGACCGGCGGGATCATGGTCTCCCCCACCCCCTCGTTGGACAGCCGGCCGCTCAAGCCCGGCTCCGCGACCCTGCCCGTCCCCGGCGTGGAGGTGGCGGTACTTCGGGAGGACGGTCGCGAGTGCGCCGTCGGTGAGCGCGGCTACGCCGCCATCCTTCGCCCCTGGCCCGGCATGCTGCTGGGACTGTGGAAGGACCCCGAGCGATACCGGTCGACCTACTGGACCCGCTTTCCCGGCGCCTACTACACGGGCGATTACGCCGTCCGCGACCCCGACGGATACCTCTGGTTCCTCGGGCGCGCCGACGAGGTGCTGAAGATCGCCGGCCACCGGATCGGCACGATCGAGGTGGAGGACGCGCTGCTGCACCACCCGGCGGTCGCGGAGGCGGCCGTCTGCGGCGCACCGGACGAGGTCAAGGGCGAGGTGCCGGTCGCGGTCGTCGTGCTCCGGGCCGGCGTGGAGAGTTCGCCCGGCCTCCCCAAGGAGCTGGCCGAGTACGTGAGCGCGCGCATCGGGAAGTTCGCCTGCCCCCAGCGCGTCCTCATCGTCGCGAAGCTGCCCCGGACCCGCAGCGGCAAGATCATGCGGCGCGTCGTCCGCGCGGTCGTGGTGGCGCGGGCCTCCCCCGGGGACGTAAGCACGCTGGAGGACGAGGCCTCGGTCGAAGAAGTGCGCCACGCCGCCGACGCGCTCGCCGGCGAGCTGGGCCCCCCGCCGGGCGGACACCCGCCCTAGGCCCCACCGGCTAGGCGCCGGCCGGGGGAAGTGCCGCGGGCCGGGCTTGAACCGGCGGCTTCAAGATCTTCAGTCTTGCACTCTCCCAAACTGAGTTACCGCGGCGCAGGGCCGGCGCAGGGCGGGGGATGCGCGCCGGTATTAATCCCCCTCGTCCCGGACGCGGCGCGCGCGCCCGCGCGCGCGAGGCCCTCCGAACGCGCGCGTCCGCGTTCGGAGCGGTTCCGGCTCCCGAGCAGCCCGGCGAGTTTATCTGCGCGACTCCGCCTGAATATCGCTCCGCCGATGCGCACGCTCGTCATCACGGAGAAGTTCTCCACCGCCCTGCGGATCGCGATCGTCCTGTCCGACGGTCACATGAAGCGCGGCCGGGCCGAGGGCATGCCGCTGTTCACCTTCGAGCGGCCCGACGGCCCGTGGGCGGTCGCCGGCTTGCGGGGCCACATCGTCGAGCTGGACTTTCCCGAGGAGCTGTCGCGCTGGTCGCTCGACGGACTGCCCCGGCTGCTCGACAGCAAGCCGCTCAAGCGGGTCACGGTCCCCCGGATCGTCGATGCGCTCAAGTCGATCATCCGGGAGTATGACCGGCTGGTCCTGGCCACCGACTTCGACCGCGAGGGGGAGCTCATCGGGGTCGAGTGCCTCGAGCTCCTGCGCGAGGTCCATCCCACCGTCCAGGTGCGCCGCGCGCGCTACAGCGCGCTCACCCGGGAGGAGATCGAGCGGAGCTTCGCCCAGCTGGCCGACGTCGACCACGCGCTCGCCGACGCCGCCGGAGCCCGGCAGGAGATCGACCTGCTCTGGGGCGCCCTCCTGACCCGGTATCTCACCCTCAGCTCCGAGCAACGGGGCCACGGGTTCCTGAGCGCGGGACGGGTCCAGACCCCGACGCTCGCCCTGCTCGTCGAGCGGGACCAGGAGATCCGGACCTTCGTCCCCACCCCCTTCTGGGAGCTGTTCGCCGATGCGGTGGAAGGCACCGAGCCGTTCACGCTCGGCCACACCCACGGTCGGTTCGAGCAGAAGCAGGAGGCCGACCGGCTGTTCGCCCACCTCCGGGGCGCGACCGAGGGAGTGGTCCGCGCGTTCACCGAGGAGGAGAGCCGGCGCCGTCCGCCGATCCCGTTCTCGACGACCCTGTTCGTCGCCGAGGCGAGCCGGATGGGCATCGGGGCCGCGCACTCCATGCGGGTGGCCGAGGACCTCTACACGCATGGGATCATCAGCTACCCGCGTACCGACAACACGGTCTACCCGCGGGGCCTCGGCCTCCGCTCGATGGTCGAGCGATTCCTCGACAGCCCGTTCCGCACCGAGGCGGAGTACCTGCTGAAGCAGTCCTCCTTCCGCCCCACCCGCGGCCGCACCGAGACGACCGACCACCCCCCGATCTACCCGACGGCCGTCGTCGATCCGAAGAAGCTCAAGCCCGACCACGCCCGACTCTACGAGCTCGTCGTCCGGCGCTTCTTCGCCACGCTCGCGCCGGATTGCGTCGGCCGCGCCCGCCATGCCGCCGTCGAGATCCGGGGCGAGCCGTTCGAGGGCCGAGGACTGCTGGTCACCGATCCCGGTTGGTACTCGCTCTACCCGTACTCCCATCCGGACGAGCGCGCCCTCCCGGTGCTCCAGGTCGGGGCCACGCTGAAGGTGAACTCGATCCGGCTCGAGCAGTCGGAGACCAAGCCGCCCCGCCCCTTCACCCAGGGGACGCTCATCCAGGAGATGGAGAAGCTCGGACTCGGGACCAAGAGCACGCGGCACGACGTGCTCCAGAAACTCCTCGAGCGGCGGTACATCTCGCTCCGGAACCTGGAGCCGACCGGCACCGGCATCGCCGTCACCGAGGCGCTCCGGGCCCACGCGCCGGTGATCACGCGGCCGGAGATGACGCATCGGCTCGAGGAGGAGATGGCGCTCGTCGCCGAATCGAAGAAGCCGCAGGCGGAGGTCATCTCCGACTCGCGCGAGATGCTGCGCGAGGCGCTCGACCTGCTCCAGCGGAACACCGCCGGGGTCCGGGCCACGCTCCAGGGGGCGCTCGACCAGCAGCACTTCGCCGGGCCCTGCCCCCGATGCGGCGGCGCGCTGCGGCTCGCCCGGAGCCCGCGCGGCAGCCGCTGGATGCAGTGCGTCAACAATCCGGCGACCTGCCCGGTGAGCTACACGCTGCCGGCGGCCGGCTTCATCGAACCGGCGCCGGAGTTCCTGTGCCCGACCTGCAAGACGCCGCGTCTCAAGATCACCTTCCGGGGCCAGCGGCCGGATCTCTACTGCGTCAACCCCGAGTGCGCCGAGCACAAGCGGGCCTTCGAGATCGGCACTTGCCCGAGTTGCGGCTCGCCGCTGGCGATCCGTCACTCCTTCGCCGGCAAGCGGTTCGTGGGCTGCACCGGCTACCCCCAGTGCCGCGTGACCTACCCGCTGCCCCAGCGCGGCAAGCTCGAGCGGTCGCCCGAGCCCTGCCCGGTCTGCAGGTCGCCCATCGTCACCGCCATCGAAGCGGGACGCCGCCCGTGGACGCTGTGCATCAATCCGGCCTGTCCGTCCCGCGACGCCAAGAAGGCGGCGACGCCTGCCTCCGAAGCGAAGCCCGCCGCGTCTGCGTCCCCCGACTCGAAGCCCGCGACGCCCCCGCCCGCAGCGTCGGCCCGGCCGGCTCCGAAGCGTCGCAGCGCGGCCAAGGCGGCGAAGTCGGTCGCGAAGAGCTCCTCTCGACGACGCGCGCGCCCGAGCGGGAAGCCGCCCGAGAGCCCTCCGAACGCCGGCGGCGCCGCGCCCCCGGCCTAGCGGGGCGCGAAACCCGAACGGCACGCACCGCCCGAGCATGAGCGCTTCGCCGCGGCTGAGCGTTTCGCGGCTACCGTACGGAGGTTAAGTACCGACTTCCCGTCGAAAACGCGTGGGCGGTCCCTCTCGGTGGGTGGCGGAACTCGACTCCCGGAGCTGGGAGCGCGAGCTGACGCGTGAGCCCCTCGTCATCCTGCCGGTCGGCGCCCTCGAGGCCCACGGTCCTCATCTCCCGCTCGCCGCCGACCAGATCCAGGCCGAGCGGACCGCGCTCGACCTCGCCGAGCGCCACCAGGCGCTCGTCCTTCCCGCGCTGGCCTACGGGGTCTGCCGAGGGGCCCGGCGCTTCCCGGGGACCGTGGCGCTCTCGGTCTCGGCGCTCTCCGATCTCACGGAAGAGATCGTCGCGAACGCCGGACGGATGGGGGTCCGGCGCCTGCTGATCCTCTCCGGCCACGCCGAGCCGGTCCACCTGGCCGCGCTCCGCGAGGGCGCCGACCGGGCGATCCAGGCAACGGCGTCCCCGCGCGTCCACCTGCTCTCGGACTACGACTTCGTCTACGAGCTCCGAGGGAGCCTGGCGCCGGCGAGCGATGGGCACGGGGGCCTGCTCGAGACCTCCCGCGTCCTCGCGATGCGACCGGAGCTCGTCGGGGAGCCCCGCGCGGCGGTCTCCGACAGCCGCTCCCGCTTCCGCGTCGGCGACCCGAGCCCCGAGGAGTGGCCGGAGAGCGTCGTGGGCGACCCCCGCGGCGCCAGCGCGGAGATCGGCCGCACGATCCAGGAGCACGTCCTGCGGCGGTTCGACGAGACGTTCCCCTTCGGCAGCGTGGCGTAGGAAGGGAACAGCGCCGTGGACGGTTCTCCGACGGCGATCCGCATCCGCGGGGCCCGCCAGCACAATCTCAAGAACCTCGACCTCGAGCTGCCACGCAACCGGTTCATCGTGATCACCGGCGTCTCCGGCTCGGGCAAGTCGAGCCTCGCCTTCGACACGCTGTTCGCCGAGGGTCAGCGTCGCTACATCGAGAGCCTCTCCTCCTACGCCCGGCAGTTCCTCGGCCAGATGGACAAGCCGGACGTCGACTCCATCGAGGGGCTGAGCCCGGCGATCGCGATCGAGCAGCGGGCCGGTAGCCGCAACCCCCGGTCGACGGTGGGCACCGTGACCGAGATCCACGACTACCTCCGCCTGCTCTTCGCCCGGATCGGCGTGCCGCACTGCCCGAACGACGGCTCGGTCATCGCGCCGCAATCGATCGACCGGATCGTGGCCGCCGTGAGCGCGCGGGCCGGGGAGGGCCGCCTCGACGTGCTCGCCCCCGTGGTCCGAGGCAAAAAGGGCGAGCACCGCGAGACGCTCGAGGCGCTGCGCCGGCAGGGGTACCGGCGGTTCGTGATCGACACCAAGGAGGTGCGCGTCCCCGGCGCGGAGCTCCGGCTGGAGAAGAACAAGAAGCACACGATCGAGGTCGTCGTCGACTCGATCGGGACCGGCGAGGAGGAACGCAACCGGCTCGCCGAGGCGCTCGAGCTCGCGCGCCGGCTAGGCGAGGGGCTTGCGATCGTCCGTCGCCCCGACGGCTCGCGCGAGCTGTTCTCGAGCGCGCGCGCCTGCCCGGTCTGCGGCTTCTCGATCGCGGAGCTCGAGCCCCGCATGTTCAGCTTCAACTCCCCCTTCGGCGCCTGTCCCGAGTGCTCGGGGATCGGGGCCACGCTCCACGGCGACCCCGCCCGGATCATCCCGGACAAGGACAAGCCGCTCACCTCGGCGATCTCGGTCTGGGGGCTCACGCCGGAGCGTGAGGGGCTCGACCGGTTCGGCGAGCTGTTCCACTACGACCCGGAGCGGCCGGTGCGCGAACTCTCGGCCGAGGGGTGGACGGCGCTGTTCCAGGGGACCGAGCGGGCGCTCGGAGGCGGCGCGCACTGGCAGCGGCACTGGTGGGGCGGGGGCTGGCTGCGCGAGGGGCTGCTCCGCGCCGTCGAACGCCGCTGGAAGGACACGAAGAGCGAGAGCGCCAAGGAGTACTACTTCCAGTTCCTGGCCTTCACGCCCTGCCGCAGTTGCGGCGGCCGGCGGCTCAAGCCCGAAAGCCTCGCCGTCACCGTGCGCGACCGTTCGATCGCCCAGCTCTCGGCGATGAGCGTCGCCGCCTCGGCCGAGTTCTTCCGGGGCCTCACGCTCGAGGCCACCGAGGCGCCGATCGTCGCGGCGGTCGTCAAGGAGATCCGCGCGCGGCTCGGGTTCCTCGAGAACGTGGGCCTCACCTACCTCACGCTCGACCGCGGCTCGGCCTCGCTCTCGGGCGGGGAGGCCGAACGGATCGCGCTGGCGACCCAGATCGGCAGCGGCCTCGTGGGCGTCCTGTACATCCTCGACGAGCCGTCGATCGGGCTGCATCCCCGCGACCACGCCCGGCTGCTCGAGACGCTGGTGCGGCTGCGCGACCTCGGCAACACGCTCGTCGTCGTCGAGCACGACGAGGCGACGATGCGCGCCTCCGACTGGATCGTCGACCTAGGGCCCGGGGCCGGGGTCCACGGGGGCGAGCTGCTGTACTCGGGTCCCTCGAGCGAGATCACCGCGGCCCCGCGCTCGCTGACCGGCCAGTACCTGACCGGGAAGCGCTCGATCCCGGTGCCCGAGCAGCGACGCGCCCCGGGCGACCGGTGGCTCGTCATTCGGGGGCCGCGGGCGAACAACCTGAAGGGCGAGGAGGTCCGGATCCCGCTCGGGACCCTCACGGCACTGAGCGGCGTCTCCGGCAGCGGGAAGTCGACGGTGCTCGAGGAGACGCTGTACCGGGCGCTGCGTCGCCACCTCGGCCTCGGACACGAGACGCCGGGCCGGCACGAGTACATCGACGGCATCCAGCAGGTCGACAAGGTGCTCCTGATCGACCAGGCGCCGATCGGCCGGACGCCGCGAAGCAATCCGGCGACCTACACGGGCCTCATGACCCCGATCCGGGAGCTGTACAGCTCGCTGCCCGAGGCGCAGGCGCGCGGCTACGGACCGGGCCGGTTCAGCTTCAATGTCGCCGGCGGCCGCTGCGAGCACTGCGAGGGCGACGGGGTGATCTCGTACGAGATGCACTTCCTGCCCGACGTCCACGTCCTCTGCGAGGAGTGCCACGGCAAGCGGTTCAATCGCGAGACCCTCGAGGTGACCTTCAAGGGCAAGAGCATCGCCGACGTGCTCGCGATGACCGTGGAGGAGGCGCTCGCCTTCTTCGCGAACCACCGGCGGATCGCCGGGCGGCTGCAGCTGCTGTCGGACGTGGGGCTCGGCTACGTCCAGCTCGGGCAGAGCGCGACGACGCTCTCGGGCGGCGAGGCCCAGCGGATCAAGATCGCCTTCGAGCTCGGCAAACACCCGACCGGTCGGACCCTCTACCTCCTGGACGAGCCGACCACCGGCCTCCACTTCCAGGACGTCGAGCGGTTGCTCACCGTCCTGTTCCGACTGCGCGAAGGCGGCAACACCGTGCTCGTCATCGAGCACCACCTGGACGTGCTGAAGAGCGCCGACTGGCTCATTGACCTCGGGCCCGAGGGCGGCGACGCGGGTGGCCATGTGGTCGCGAGCGGTCCGCCGGAGGAGGTGGCGCGCGTGCCGGAGTCGTACACCGGACGATTCCTGGCCCCGCTGCTCGGCGTGGCGGCCGTCCCGGCCCGGCCTCGGCTACGCCGTCGATGAGCGAGGGCGAGCCGAAGGCGCTCCCCGGCTTC
>DASYZY010000130.1:0-4921 GCA_035945735.1 Thermoplasmata archaeon | reverse complement strand
GGGCCATGGGGGTGCACGATGATCCGGGGCTCTTCCGTTCCCGGTGCGTCGGCTGCCATGAGTTCCGGCGCGGTCAGGTACTCCGCGTTTAGAAGGGTTTGGTGGCGTTCACGTCGGTGGGTAACGACGCAGGCTCCAGCCGAGGACGTCGCCAGATTCTAGGGCCTCGGAGTGTGGCCACCATCGCTGCTCGCGGTGTCCCGGTGCTCCGCAGCGTTCCGGTGCCCGCTTCGCTCCCGAGCCGGCACTCCACGAGCTCAGGGCTTCGCCGAGGTGGAACCATGTCGCTCGACCCTCGTCGCCAGCGCCTGGGAACCGGCACTATAATATATATATTTAAACGCCAATCGGGGATGAGATGCGGATCGAAGGAACCTTGGTCCGGGACCCCCGGGAGCATCCGCTGCCAGCGAGCATGCGGTCCCGGGCTCGCGTCCACCGAGGACGGCCCCGGGTCCACTACCGTCCGGTCGTACGCTCGCCGGCCGACGTGCGAGCGCTGCGCCATCGCGGGGTCCCCGTCTTCCTCGTTACGGACGAATGGGTCTCGCAGAGCCGGTACCCCGTCCGTTTTGACCCGTGGCTCGCCGTTCCGGAATCCCTGACGGGGAGTATCGAGAGCCCGTACCGTATCCTCGGGATTCGGGACGAGGACGCCCTGAGACGTCCCGGGCTCGAGGAGCTCGTCACCTGGCTGCTCCGGTTCGATCCGCTCGCGGCTCGAGCCGTTGCGCTCCGGAACCGAAAGGCGATCTCCGGGCTCGAGCTGTATCGGCGGATCCGCAACGAAGGTCTCGAGGCGCCGGCCACGAGGGTCCGGCTCCAGCAGCTCATGCCCCAGATCCCAAAGGTCGGGACGTCGCTGCCGGCCCGCGATCTGGCGTGGGCGGATAGGAACAACCCGGAGCTTAGGTCCGCGCTATGATCGGAACGGGAGTCGAACTCGCCGACGCCATCCTGCGCGGACACGGGATCCAGTACGTCGTCGTCGGGGGCCAGGCGGTCGCCCGAACCGTCCGGACCGGCACCGTCGACGTCGACGTGATGGTGACGACGGCCGATTTCGAGGGGGCCGTGGCGAAGCTGCTCAAGGACCCCCGGATCCGGCTCCGGGCCATGCGCGAAGGGGTGGCCCTGCTCTCGATCGAGAGCGCTGAGGGGGCCGCCCTCGACGTGCTGGACTCGGCGCCGTTCGCCGGGACCCATTCCGGCGCGGAGTTCTACCGGTTCCTCGAGACAGAGGAGTCGAGCGAGTCGTCGGGCATCCGGTATGCCTCGACGGCCATCGTGTGGTACACCCGGCTCCTCACCTCCCGGTGGAAGCTCTACGCCGAGAAGATCCTGGTCAACGTGGGGGACGGTGCGGACGCCGGGCTCCTGGAGAAGGCGGAGCGGATCGCCCAACGGTTCGGGACGCTGGAGGCCGCACGCCCCCGCCTCGAGTACATCCGCACCGAGATCCGACAGCGCAGCCAGCGGCCGAGGGAGCGCCTAGCCTAGGCGGTTCGAACCGGTCGCTCCTCTTAGCCGTCGCGCGCATCTCATCTCCTAGCCGCTACTGACCGGTAGCTGCCGTGCGAGTGCTGATTGTCGACGACGACGAGACGTTTCGCGAGGAGCTCAGCGCGCTGCTTGGCCGCAGCGGCCAGGACGTGCGGGAGGTGCCGTCGGTGGCCGAGGCGATCGCGGAGCTGGAGGGGGGCGAGTTCGACGTCATGTTCACCGACCTCCGGATGGGACGCAAGAGCGGCGTCGAACTCCTCGGGATCGCCCGGGCGCGGTGGCCACGGATGCTCGTGGTCATGCTCACCGGGAGGGCGACGATCGAATCGGCCATCCGAGCCTTGCAGCTCGGTGCCTTCGACTACCTTCGCAAGCCGGTGCGGCCGGAGCAGGTGGATCGGGTCCTTGGCCTAGTCGGCCAGCAGCTCGCCCTCGTGCGGACCGGCGCGAAGCCCATCGACCCCTCGCGCTATGCCCGTGCGCTCGCAGCCGACGGCGGCTACGAGGTGCTGCTGATCGCGCCGTCGCAGGACCGCGTCGCCACCGACGGGGTCCGCTACGAACCGTTGGATGCCGACAATCCGGACCGCATCCAGGAGGCCGTGGACGAGTTCGTGGGATCCCGGGCCCGGGCGGCGGTGGTGCTCGGGGCGGTGGAAGAGCTCCTGGCCCGCCACCGCGAAGAGGACATCGCCCGCCTCCTCGAACGGATCCGGGCGCTGCTCGAAGGGAAGGGCCCGTTGGCCGTGGGATATGACCCGGACCGCATCACCGCCACCGGCGCGCTCGCAGTACGGGCGTCGATCGTGTCGGCCGACGCCCACGCCACCCTGCAGTCGCTGGCGAGCCCGGTCCGTCGTCTCGTGCTCCACCGACTCAGCGAAGGGTCGGCCACGTTCACCCAGGCGATGGAGGCGGCTCGACTCGACGACGCTTCGCTGATCGCCTTCCATCTGCGGAAACTGACGGAAAGTGGTCTCGTGGCGCACGTCGCGCGGGAACGGTACCGTCTGACCGCTCGCGGCAAGGGGGCCGTACGGGTCCTGAACTCCGTGGACGAGCTCGACGCCGGGAAGGGGAGCGGCAACCGGATCTTCCCTTCCCGGCCCCGTCGCAAGACGAGCTCGTAGCTCCGGCGGCCGGCGGCGCCGGGCGCGCCGCCCCGACCAGGGCGACGCCGCTCATCAATTCGGCTCAAGGACCCGCTTATGTGTGGGGCCCCGTCGGCGACGTCCGAGGAAATTCCACCGATGTCCACCATCGACGCGCCCGCGATCCCCCAGACGATCTTGGAACGGACGATGGTGAAGGACGCCGCGGTGGAGCCCAGCCGCGAGGCGCTGGAGCGGAGCGCACTTCGCTGGGGTGGTTTGGCCGGAGTGATCGGCGCGATCGTCTTCCTGGTGAGCATCGTCTACCAGGTCGCGTTCGTCGGGACCAACACTACCGCCGCCGGTGCGGGGCCCGTGATACGGTTCCCCGGGCTTCAGACCCAGATCATAGTCGGGCAGACCCTGTTCCTCGTCGGCGTGCTCCTGTTCGTCCCGCTCTATCTGGCCCTGTTCCGGGCGCTCCGGAGCTCGAGCCTCGCCGCGGCGCCGTTCGGGGCCGTGTTGAGCTTCCTCGGCCTGGCCGTGCTCGCGGTCGAGAGCGAGCCAAATGTGGCCATGTCCCAGATCTCGGCGCAGTACCACGCCGCCGGGGCGACCGCCGCCCAGCAGGCGAACGCCGTCCAGATCTGGCAGGCGACGCAGGGGATGTTCAACCAGTTCGACACCTGCGCGTACATCTTCCTCTCGGTCGGTTTCATCGTGCTCGGCCTGGCGATGCTTCGGAGCCCGTCCTTTGGCAAGGGCTTCACCGCCGTCAGCGGGGCCTTCGGCGTCGCAGGGCTGTTCGCGTTGGCCTCCTTCCCCGTAGACTCCGCGGCGTTCTCCCCCTTCGCGCTGTTGACCTTCGCCGCCTTTCCGCTCCTGTTCGGATGGAAGGCGTACAAGCTCTCCGGAGCTCGCCCAGCGTTGGTTTCGGCCGCGCCGGCCTAGGCACGTTGGGCGGGGCTAGAGCCCACGGTCGCGGGCCTAGCGGGCTCCCCGATAGCACATCTCTCCGACCCGGGTTCGCCATCACGAAAGATCGGACACTAGGCGGTCCCCCGTCCACCGAAGGTGTGGGGTCGGCGCCCGCTCGGTAGTCGGAGAGGGCGGCGCTACGAAGGCGGTCATCTGGACGGAGTACGGGGCCCCGGAGGGGCTCCACCTCGCCGATGTAGCCACACCCGTCCCGAGGCGAGGTCAGCTACTGATCCGTGTCCGCGCAACGGCCGTCGCCGCCGGTGACTGCGAGCTACGCGCGCTCCGGTTCTCGCTCCCGATGCGGCTGCTGGTCCGTGCCATCATGGGTCCGCTTCGGCCTCGACGAAAGGTGTTGGGGCAGGAGTTCGCCGGCGACATCGAGGCGTGCGGGCCCGGTGCGACTCGCTTCCATCGCGGGGAGGCGGTGTTCGGAACCACCGGGTTTCAGTTCGGCGCGTACGCCGAGTATCTGGTCCTACCAGAATCCCACGGCGGCGGGGTGATCGCGCGGAAACCCACGCGGATGAGCTACGACGAGGCCGCCACGGTGCCCACGGGCGGACTCGAAGCGCTGCTCCTGCTGCGGCGGGCCGGCGGTCTCGGCGGGCGAAGGGTACTGGTCAACGGAGCCGGCGGGGGGATCGGCATCTTTGCAGTTCAGCTAGCCAAGTACTTCGGGGCGGAGGTGACCGGGATCGACGCTCCCGGCAAGCTCGAACTGATCCGCGCACTGGGAGCCGATCACCTCATCGATTTCACACGAGGAGATTTCGCCGACGCCCCCGAGAAGTACGACGTGGTCGTTGACACGGTCGGCGCGGGCACGTTCCCAAAGGGTCTTCGTGCGCTCCGCGCCGGCGGGTGCTATCTCCTGGCCAATCCCGGCCTGTCCACCCTTCTCCGAGGGCGATGGCCCCGACGGCGGAGGCGGGCGACCGTGATCCGGCGACCCAACCGGCCGAGCCCGTCCGCCCTCGAGTTCTTGGCAGGACTCATCAACGAGGGGAGGGTCCGGACCGTGATCGACCGGCGCTATGAGCTCGCCCAGCTCCCGCTGGCGCACCGATATGTCGATGCCGGTCTCGCTAGGGGCCGGGTGGTGATCCTCCCCTGAGCGAGCACTCCCCGGTGTGCAGTGCCTGCCCCGCCGCGACCGTCACGTACCTAGGCCGCGTACTCCCCCCGTGCTCGAGCCCCCTCCGAAGTCCGACGAGGAGCGGATGGCCGGAGTAGCTGAGGACGCCGCCGCGCTGGTGGCCGGTGGGTTGCCGGGGCTGCCGCTTCCGTACCGCACCCGCGTGCAGGTCACCGGAGCTTCCGCCAGCGACGTTCACGCCTACGCGAAA
>DASYZY010000129.1:0-4598 GCA_035945735.1 Thermoplasmata archaeon | reverse complement strand
GTCGCGCAGGCGGCGTTCATCGCCTCGGCCCTCGACCGTACGCCCGAGGGACGCTCGACGGTCGAAGTGGCCACGGCGCAGGGCCAGGCGCTCCCGCTGACCCCGCGCATCGTCGCCGGCAAGGCCATCGACTTCAGCGCCGAGACCCGGCTGAGCGGCGTCGAACTGCTCTCGCGGCCCAAGGGTTCGGCTTCCATCCGGCCGGAGCTGCCGCCGGTCCCGCCGGAGACGGCCGCGCGGCCGGTCTGGAAGCTGCTCGTCGAGCTCGAGGCGACGGAGGGCCCGGCCCGCATCGTGAAGGGAGCGGTCGAGTCGGTGCTGCCCCTCGTGAAGCAGGCGAACGAGGCCGAGCTCCGCTGGAAGGCGCAGGAGATCGCGAAAGAGGGCGGCACCCCCCTGCTCGTGGCGGTCGGCGACCGGGCGATCGGCCTCATCGACCTCCGCGACCAGCTCAAGCCCGGCATCCGCGAGCGGCTGGCGGCCGTCCAGGCGACCGGAATCCGGACGGTGATGGTCACCGGGGACAACGAGATCACGGCCCGGGTCATCGCCAAGGAGGCCGGGATCTCCGAGGTCATGAGCCAGGCCAAGCCGGCCGACAAGCTGGTCCGGGTCGGACTGGAACAGTCCAAGGCCCACGTCGTGGGGGTCGAAGGCGACGGCACCAACGACGCTCCCGCGCTCGCCAAGGCCGAGGTCGGGATCGCCATGAACTCGGGCACCGCCGCCGCGCGCGAGGCGGCGAACATGATCGACCTCGACTCCGACCCGTCGAAGGTGACCAAGGTCGTCCACGTCGGCAAGGAGCTGCTGATGACGCGGGGGGCGATCACCACCTTCAGCATCACCAACGATGTGTCGAAGTACTTCGCGCTCTTCCCGGCGATGCTGCCGGCGAGCGCGGCGGCCCAGCGGCTCAACATCCTCGAGCTCCACAGCCCGGTCACGGCGATCCTGGCGACGATGATCTTCAACGCCATCGTCATCCCGGCGCTGATCCCGCTCGCGTTCCGGGGCGTGAAGTTCCGGGCCGAGCTGCCCGAGCGGACCTTCATCCGGAACATGGCGATCTACGGTCTCGGCGGCGCGCTCCTTCCGTTCGCGGCGATCAAGGGCCTCGACCTCCTGCTCACGGTGCTCCTCCACTGACCATGCAGCTCGATACCGTGCTCCGGGACCACCTACGCCCCTCGCTGCTCCTGCTCGGCCTGTTCGCCCTGCTGTTCATGGGGGCGTACCCGGCCGTGCTGGCCGGCATCGACGGCGTCGCCAATCCCAACGCCGCCCAAGGGAGCCCGCTGGTCTGCAAGGGGCAGGTCGTGGGATCGACGCTGATCGCCCAGAACATCAGCTCGCCGATGTTCTTCCATCCCCGCAACGCCTCGGCCTCCGATTCGGGCGTCGACCCCGACCTCACGCCGGCCCAGGCCTACGCGCAGGTGGCCTCGGTCAGCAACGCCACCGGCATCCTGGAGTCGAGCCTCGACTACCTCGTGGCCCAGCAGGTCACCGACAACCAGAACCTGAACTTCTTCTTCGCCCCGCCCTACGTCAACGTGAACACGCTCAACCTGGACCTCATCCAGCTCTACCCGAACACCTACGCGGCGTTCTGCCCGGCCTAGGGCGATCGTCGGTTAGCCGCCGAGCCGGACGCGGCCGCCGCGCAGCAGCTGCTCCAGGTTCTGATCCGCCGCCTGGGCGAGGGCCTGCGGACCGCTGACGCTCTCGCGGACACCTCGGTTGTAGCTGCGGATGGTATCGATCGCCTCGCGCCGGCGGTCCCGGCTGGACTGGAGCGCCTCGCGGACCTCCCGGTCCGCCTCGACCATCTGCCGGTTGACCTCGTCCACCGTCTTGAACAGCTCCCCGCGGAGCCGCGCCTTCTCCCGGATCTCGCCGACGACCTCGCCCACGCTCACGAGCTGGGCCTTCACCGACTCGAACCGCTGCGAACGGGCGGCGCGCAGTCGGTCGAACTCGGTGCTGAGCCGGGCGGCCTCCTCGTGCAGTCCGCGCAGCTCCGCCTCGAGCGAGGCGCGGCGGGCCTGCTCGGTCGCGACGCCCTGGGCGGCGACCTCCGCCCCCGAGAGCTCCCGACGGAGCGCGCGGATCCGGTCGATGAGGGCGTTCTCCTCGGCGATGGGGAGCGCCACGGTCTGCTGCTCGAGCTCGAGCCGCGCGACATCGCGCCGGATCTGCTCGGGGCGAGCACCGGCCGAATCCCGGCCCGGGCGGGGCATCTGGCGGAGCTCGGTCACCAGCGCGGCCATGCGCGGGCGGAGCGAATCGCGGCGACTGCGCAGCTCGGAGAGATCGCGGCCCATCGCCTGGTACTCGCGGTGGAACTCCTCCACGCGCTCCTCCTTCGGGGCGCGCTGGTCGTACAGTCCGCGCTGTTCGTCGGAGAGGCGGCGGATCTCCGCGATCAGGGTGGCGCGGCGGGTCCGAAGCTCCTGCAGACGATGGTCGGCCCGCCGGAGCCGGTCGCGCGACTCCCGCTCGGCCTTCTCGTCCTCCTCCGTGAGATGGCTGACCCCAGGCACGCCGGCCGCACGGCCGGCGTGGGTCAAATAGCCTACGCGGCGGGCCGGCGGCGGGGCCGGGCAGGCCTCGGCGTCGGCCGTCCGTCCGACCGACGGGCGAGGAGCTGGAGGGCGAACAGGGCGGCCGGCACCCCCCCGTCGATGTTGACGACGGCGATCGGGGCGCAGGACTGGAGCATCGCGGCCAGCGCCGCGTGACCGCGGCCTCCCTTGCCGTACCCGATGGAGGTCGGCACGCCCACCACCGGCGCGCGAACGAGGCCGGCGACCACCGTCGGCAGGGCGCCCTCTCGACCCGCGAACACGAGGTAGAGCTCGGGCCGCTCGGCTTCGGTCCGCGCGATCGCCCGGATGAGCCGGTGGAGCCCGGCCACGCCGACATCGAACTCGGTGACCACCCGGGCGCCGAGCGCCTCGAGCACTGCCTGCGCCTCCTCGGCGATCGGCAGGTCCGAGGTTCCCGCGGCCAGCAGGGCGATGGGCCCGGCGCTGGGCCGCGGAGCGAGCGGTCCTGCAAGACGACCGATCCGGCCGTGAGCCCGGTACTCGAGGCGGACTCCGCCCTTGGCGAGCGCGGCGCGCTGTCGGGCGCTGGGCCGCGACACGAGCGCCCCTAGCCCCCGGTCCCGGAGCCCGAGCACGATGCGCAGCAGCTCCTCCGGCCGTTTCCCCTCGGCGAGGATCACTTCGGGTACGCCGGTCCGTCGCGGCCGGTCCAGATCGATCCGGGCCACGCCCGGAACGAGGAGCTCCGCGGCCGGAGCGCCGGAACTCCCTCGGGCTCGTCGCATCCGCGCTCCGAACTCCGAAATGGCTAATAGGCCATCCGGTTGGTCGGCCCCGTCGGTGTTCTGGTGCCGGAGTTCACCCTCACGGAGGAGGAGGAGAGCCTCCGCGAGATGGCCCGGAAGTTCTCCCGGGCCGAGATCGCGCCGGTCGCGGCCGAGTGCGACCGTACCGGACGGTTCCCCGAGGAGGTCTACCGCAAGGCCTGGGAGCTCGGGCTGATGAACCTCAACGTCCCCGCCGAGCTCGGCGGCAGCGGTCTGTCGGCGCTCGCCCAGTGCCTCATCGTCGAGGAGCTCGCCCGTGGTTGCGCCGGCATGACCACCTCGATCATCGCCAACTGCCTCGCGCTCGAGCCGATCCTGCTCGGCGGCTCGGCCGAACAGAAGCAGCGGATCCTCGCGCCCTTCTGCCGGTCCTATGCGCTGGCCTCGTTCTGCCTGACCGAGCCCGGCGGAGGCAGCGACGCCGGCGCGCTCACCACCCGCGCCACCCGCCACGGCACCGGCTATCGCCTTTCCGGGGAGAAGTGCTTCATCACCAACGGCCCGCATGCCTCGCTCTACACGGTCTTCGCCACAGTAGACCCGGACAAGAAGCACCGGGGGATCACGGCCTTCGTGGTCCCGCGCTCCGCGGCCGGGGTGACGCCCGGCAAGGAGGAGGAGAAGATGGGACACCGCGCCTCCTCCACGTCCACGGTCCGCTTCGAGGAGGTGGAGGTGCCCGAGGCCGATCGGCTCGGCGCCGAGGGCGAGGGCTTCTCGATCGCGATGCGCACCCTCGACCAGACGCGCACCCCCATCGGAGCGCTCGCGACCGGGATCGCCCAGGCGGCGCTCGACTACGCCGCCGCCTACTCGCTCAAGCGGCGCACCTTCGGCAAGCCGATCGCCGAGCACCAGGCGATCGCGATCAAGCTCGCGGACATGGCGACGCGCGTGCGCGCGGCGCGCCTGCTCACCTGGTCGGCGGCCGCCAAGTTGGACCGGGGGGAGGGAGCCACGCTGGAGAGCTCGATCGCGAAGACCTACGCCTCGGAGGCGGCCTTCCAGGTCGCCGACGACGCGATCCAGATCTACGGCGGCTACGGCTACATGAAGGAGTATCCGGTCGAGAAGCTGCTGCGCGACGCGAAGCTCACCCAGATCTACGAAGGGTCGAACGAGATCCAGCGGATCGTCATCTCCCGCGAGCTGCTCAAGCAGTACGCGTAGGGGCCCGCGTGCAGCTCCTCGTCTTCGTCAAGCCGGTGCCGGAGGCCGA
>DASYZY010000128.1:0-3181 GCA_035945735.1 Thermoplasmata archaeon | reverse complement strand
GCCGACGGCTGGGTCAAGGAGTACCGGGGCAAGCTCCAGGTCTCGATGGGCCGCTCGGGCACCATCTCGGTGACGGGCTAGCGCGTCGGCGGGTCGATCCCGCGGCCGAAGCGCCGCTCGAGCGCCCGGCTCACTTGTGCGCGGCTGCCTTGGGCTGGCTTCGGCGCGAACGCTCGGCGAGCCACTCGAAGTTCTCCGCGACCGAAGGCCCTAGCGCGTGTCGCTCCCGCTCGATCGTCGGGAGCAGGTAGGCCCAGACCAGATGCGAGGGCCACCGGTGATGGACCAATGGCTCGGCGATCAGGTCGTGCCGGGTCAAGGTCCCGACGAGCTCGAACAGCTCGAGCAGCCGTTGGACGTACTCGAACTCTCGCGCCTCGCGAGGTATCCGACGCGGGCCCATCTCGCCGGCCTCAGCGGCCGAGCGCTCGAACCAATCGAGAGCGACCCGGGTCTGCGGGTTGCTGGCGAGCCCCTCGATACGCAGCAGCAGGTCGGCGTCTTCCCAGCTGGGTTTACGTGCCACGCGCTCCCCGGTCGGCCGAACCAGCGCGGGCCCGGTTCTTGAGGTTTCCGGGCGAGCAACTCCGGCTGCGCTCTCGCCTGCGGCCCGTTCGGCCGGAGTTCCTGCAAGAGCCGGACCACGACTCCGCCCAGCGGTGCCCTCCCCCGGGTCGGTGGCGGCGACGCCGTCGCGGCGATGGCCCGGGGTCGTCCCGTCGGGGACTCGACGCGGCCTCCAAGTCAAAATCTGCGTGGACTTCGGCTACGGTAGGACGCCAGCAAGGCGGCAGTCAAGAGAACGGTCGCGGCAGCCAGAGAGAGAACCACCGCCTCCAACTCGCTGAATCCGGCCAAGCACCTCGAACAGGGTCCGAAGACGAGCAGGATCAGGAAGTACCCTTCGATGGCCACTGCTGCGAGCGCCAGAGCGGCTGCCGCCCGCCGGGCTCGACGTCGCGCTCGGCGTTGGTTCGGAGAAAGTACCCAGCTGCCGGAGTCGTATGGCGCCTGATTCCAAAAGATGCTCTCGTCCCCTTCGTTCGACGGAACCCCAGCGCGGGGAGTCCGGGAGAACGACATGCTTCAGGACTAGAGCCCAGGAGCCGCCCCGAGGAAGTGCCCAACCAGGAACCCCGCGAAGCCGGCGATCAGGCCGATGATCGCCATGCGCGTCCCGCTCTTCCAGATCGAGCCGATGGTGGTCTTGGCCTCGTACACCCCAACGCCGAACAGCGCCGCGGCGCTCAGCACGACGGAGGCCCCGATCGAGACGTGCAGGTCGTTCGGGTAGACCAGGAACGGGACCAAGGGGATGAACGACCCCACGACGGTGGCCGCACCGACCAGCATCCCGCTCTTGCGAGGCTCGTCCGGGGCGATCGGCGAGAGGTGGAGCTCGAAGGCCATCATGAACTCGAGCATGACCTTCGGGCTCCGGCAGATCCGCTCGAGGAGCTCGTCGTGCTCGCTCCCCGAAAGTCCCCAGGACTGGAGGATGCCCGAGACCTCGGCCCGCTCCTCCACCGGCATGGTCCGCATCTCGTGCATCTCGCGCGCGACCTCGCTCTCGTACAGGCTGCGGCGGGCGCTCATCGAGGTGTACGCGACCGCCCCCATCGAGATCGATTCGGCGCCGAGGGCGGCGAAGCTCGCGATCAGGATGAGCCGCAGGCCCGAGCCGGCCGCCGTGAGCCCGAGCAGGATGCCGAGGATGTTGACCATCCCGTCCTGGCTGCCGAGGATGAAATCGGCCAGGAAGGAGCGGTGCGGGTGCGGCTCCTCCGGCACGAGCCTAGCCAGCCGGGTCCCAAGAAAGCGTCATCGCGACGACCTTCGCTAGCTCGGGTGAGAGCTCACGCGAGGACCGCGACCTCGTACTCCCGTTCCCCGGCGGAGCCGGGCCGCCAGCTCGAGCGGTAGTGGAATCGCAGCACGCCGTGGCCGAGCGTCCGGCCCTCGAACTCGAAGCGCTGCCGGCCGCCGGCGCCGGGCCGGTCGGCTCCTGGCTCGAAGCGGTGGGCCGCCAGCCGCAGGAGCGATGAGTCAAACTCGGGCTCCCAACGGTATCCGGTGGTCGGGTTCGACTCGAGCTCGAGCACGAAGCGACCCCCGACTTGCACCACCAGCCGCCGCGCTCCGGGCTCGGCCACGATCGGGGGCTCAGCTCAGGACTGGGTGCGCAGCCCGTACATCGGGTACTGGCTGAGCATGTTGCAGGAATCGAAGGCGATCCAGAAGTACCCGGCCTCTCCCCAGCCGAGCCCCCAGCTGTTCTTGCAGAGCCAGGCCTTCTGTCCCTGGTCGTAGCCGACGACCGCGATGCAGTGGGCGCCCTCGAGCGCGAGCGAGGTCGGCTCGTACACGCCGCCGGCGTAGTGGAAGAAGTCCTCGTAGACGTCCATCGCGGCCACCACCGGGCCCGTACGCCCCACCCAGGCGAGCGCCGCGGCTTGCGTCGAGAGCACCTGGCTGCTCGCGAGCTTGCGAACGCGTTGGGTCCAATCCGCGCACCGGTCCGTGCAGGGCTGGTCTACCCCAGTGCCGTGGTACGGGAAGCAACCGAGATCCGGGACGCCGGGGTTTTCGAGGAACTCGAGGGCGAGCGGGATCTCCCAGCCCTCGGCGCAGCTCCCCCCGCCGCAGAAGAACAGGAACGCCTCGGAGAGGTCGACCAGCTTCGCCATCGAGCGCACGTCGAGCGCCAGCTGCGACTCCAGGGCGGCGAGGGTACCGAACGCGACGCAGGCCCCACAGGCCCCCTGGTCCTTCACGGAGGTCACCCAGTTCGCGCCGAGGTTCGAGCGCCAGTCGACCGCCGTCGGGAGGGCCGGGAGCGCGTCCTCGGCGGGTACCTGGGCCGCCATCTCGTCGGCCGATGGGCCTTGGTAGCGCAGGCCAAGGCGGCGAGCTCGAAGCTCGCGCGAGAGCCCGGAGAGGCTGGTCTCCTCGGCGCGCCAGCGAAGCTTGCGCGCGGCGATGTGGCCGCGGACCTCGGCGATCCGGCGCGCGAGCCCGGGCGGTGATCCGTCCAGTCGGAGGCCCCCGGTCCCGCCGAGACGCGCGGCGGGCCATGAACCTCTCCCCCCGGCGACCCGCCGACCGACGCCAAAACGGCGTGGGGGGGTGTTTCCTCCCCCCCCTCCCAAAGGAACTTGAACCCCCCGGCCGGTTGCCGTTC
>DASYZY010000127.1:0-4541 GCA_035945735.1 Thermoplasmata archaeon | reverse complement strand
TCCAACGGTGGCCGGCCTCCTCCGCTCGCAGCCGCAGCGCCACGTGCGTGGTCGCCACGAACGGATCGCCCGGGACGAGGAAGAGGACACGCTTCTCCCGCTCGAGCGCGGCGAGGACCACATGTCCATCCTCGGCCGCCGACCGGTCGAGGTCCTGCCAGCGGTCGCCCGACCGCGTTCGGAGCGCGGCGAGACGCTCGGGCGCGATCGCGCTCGTGTACCCATCGAAGAAGATCGCTCCCGCCGAGTCCACGAGCTCGCCCAGGTCCTCGGCCAGCGCCGGTGCATCCGTGAGCCCGAGCCCGACGAACCACAGTTCGCCCACGCTAGGCACCTGCCTCCGCCGGGCCTGCCGGTGCCGGGGCTGGCCGACGCCGGCCCCGGACGGACAGTCGCCGTATCACCCGATTCATCTCCCGCTCGCGGCGCGCCTCGGCCCGTTGGTAGCCCATGTCGCGGGTCTCTTCGGTGAGCAGCAGTACGACCCGCCCGTACCGGGTCCGGCCGGTCCGGCCCCGACGCTGGATCGCCCGGATCTCGCTGGGGACCGCCTCGAAGAAGACCACCACGTCGACGTCGGGCACGTCGATGCCCTCCTCACCGACGCTGCTCGCGACCAGGACCGGGAAGCGGCCTTCTCGGAAGGCGGTCAGCACCTGGTGCTGTTCCTTCTGGCTCATGCCCCGGTCGGCGCGATCCCGGCTCGCCTGGCCCACGAACCGGCCTACCTGGTGACCCCGCGCTTCTAGGAAAGCCTGGATGTCGCCGATCGTGTCCCGGTACTGGGCGAAGACCAGGATCCGGGCCGGGGAGCTCCGAGGCTTGGCGAGCTCCTCATCGATGAGCTGGGCGAGCCGGTCGAGCTTCGGATGGGAGCTCTCTACGGTCTCGGACAGGAGCCGCTGACCCTCGGCCCGAGCGGCGACCACCTCCTCGAGCGCTAGGACGGCCCGGTCGGCGCGCCCCGGCTTGGGCTTCGCGCCGAGACGCTCGAGGTACTGGAGGAAAGGTCCGACGCCCTGGGTCTCGAGCCGCTCGCTCAAGTGGTGGAGGTGCAGGAGGACGAGCTGGTGGTAGAGCGGGCCGAACTTCCGGGTCATCGGGCCGGGGCGGGCGAAGATCTCGGCGCGTAGCGCGATCAGGTCCTTGACGGAGAGCGAGCGCAGCGGCTTCTTCCGGAGGTAGCCCATGCGCTGCAGCTTGACACCCTCCCGGTGCGAGGCCTCCTGGAGTTGCGCCTGGAGCGCGCGCACCGCCGGGGGCAGCCGGACGAGGAATGTCTCGGCCTCGACCGGCTGCAGGTGCTCGCGCACGCCTTCGTCGGTCCGGCTGCGCGATTCCACCCGGTGGGTTCCCAACGTGGCGATGACGGACTCGATGCGTTCTTCTTCTGCGCCCGGGCTCGCGGTAAGCGCGAGCACGTGTCCCGTCGACGGGCGTTGCTCGGCGTACCGTCGAGCCACGTCGACGTAGGCGTAGCGGCCGACCGCCCGGTGCGCCTCGTCGAAGATGAGGAGGTCGACCTCGCCGAGCGTGTACCGTCCGTCGTCCAGGTCGTGGGCGATGATCTGGGGCGTCGCGAAGACGGCATCGGCCGTCTCCCAGCTCCCCTCCCGGATCGGCGAGCGGACGCTCCCCGTGAACCGGGCTCGACGGATCTCCGGGATCCACCGCCCGAAGCTCTCCCAGTGCTGGTCGACGAGCGGCCGCGTGGGGGCCAGGAAGAGCAGCTTGCCCGAGCCGTCGCGCAGCCGCTCGGCCGACAAGAGCGCGGCGATCACCGTCTTCCCCATCCCGGTCGGGAGCACGACGAGGAGGTCCTCGGTGAGGCCAACCCGCGCGAGATCGAGCTGGAACGGGATGGCCCGGATCGTACCCGGCGCCAGGTACGGGTGGCCGACCTTGCCGTCCTGGACGCTCCACGTCCCGGGAATGGGCGGAGGATGCGCCCGACCGCGGGGCGCGGAGGGCGCCGACGGCAGCGGCTCGTCCGAGAAGTCGTCGATCGTCCGCTGCTCGGGCATCGCAGTCGGTCGCCTACCCTCCGACCGGTGGATAGCTTCGGCGAGGGTCGACGGGTCCGAGAGGTCTACGATGCGCTCGGGGGGGCCCCCGTGGCCCGCCCGCGCTTGGGGTGGCGTCCCCGCGCCAGCTCCGACTCCCCGACCCGAGGGGTGGGTTCGAGGTAGCGAGCGCCGCCCATCTCCTCGCGGAGCACCTCGGGTATCTCGATCCGGCCCTCGCTGTCCTGGTAGTTCTCGAGGAGCGCGACCTGCAGTCGCGCCAGCGCCGTGCCGGAGCCGTTGAGGGTGTGCACGAGCTCGGGCTTGTCCGACTGGCGTCGACGGACCCGGATGCTCGCCCGCTGCGCCTGGTACGCCTCGAAGTTGGAGACCGAGCTGATCTCGAGCCAGCGCTCGGAGCCCGGCGCCCACAGCTCGAGGTCGTAGCACTTGGCCGCCTTGTCCGGTAGGTCGCCGGCCGCGAGACTGACCACGCGGTAGGGGAGGTCCAGCCCCTTGAGCACCGCCTCGGCCTCGTCCCGGAGGACCTCGAGCTGGGCGTACGACTCCTCGGGGAGCGTGAAGTTCACGAGCTCGACCTTGTCGAACTGGTGGACGCGGGCGATCCCGCGGGTCTCCACGCCATGTCCACCGGCCTCGCGCCGGAAACACGGCGTGTAGGCCATGAGCTTGTACGGTAGATCCTCGGGCAGGAACACCTCGTCCCGGAACAGGTTCGTCACCGGCACCTCGGCCGTCGGGGCGAGCCACAGGTCGTCGAGCTTGACCTGGTAGGAGTCCTCGGCGAACTTGGGCAGTTGGCCCGTGCCGCGCATCGACGCCGAATTGATCAGGATGGGCGGCGCGACCTCGGTGTACCCTCGCTTGAGGTGGAGCCGGCGCATGTAGCGGATGAGCGCCTGCTCGAGTCGCGCCAGGTCGCCCCATAGGACGTAGAAGCCCTCGCCAGCGACCTTCACGCCGCGGGCCTCGTCGAGCAGGTTCAGCTCGTGGCCGATCTCGAAGTGCGGCTTCGGATCCTTGGGAGGCGCCCGGTGCGGAGTGAAGCGGGAGAGCTCGACGGCGTCGGCGCCGGTTCTGCCGTCGGGTACCGTCGAATGGGGGATCTGGGGGAGGCCCAGGAGCCGCTCCTCGAGGGTGCCTCCGAGCTGGGCCTCCCCGACCTCCAGCTCGCGGATCCGGTCCCGTAAGCTGGCGAGCTCGGCCTGACGCGCCGGGTCCGGAGCCTCGCGGGCGCCGCCCTTACCGCCGTGGGCCGCCACGTTCCGACGCGCGCGGAGCCGGTTGATCTCCTCCGTGAGCTCCCGCCGTCGTCCGTCCAGTTCGAGAATCCCGTCGACCTCGGCGCTGTCGCGGTGACGGCGCCGGAGGCCGTCGCGCAGCGCGGCGGCGTTGTCCCGGACGAACGCGATCGGATACATGCGGGTCGATCCGCCGAATCAGGAGCGACCCGTCTTAGGCTTGCGCCTCGGCTCTCGTCGGCCCCCGGGCTGCGCTGTCGACCGCCGGCCCCTTCGGGGGCGGCCCCGGGCCGGATACTCTTTTCTAGGCCCCCCGGGTCGACGCCCTCCGGAGCTGGGGATGGCGGCGACCGAGTACGGCCTGTTCATCGGGGGCAAGTGGGAGACCCCCGGCTCGGGTTCCCGCTTCGAGACTGTGAACCCGACGAACCGAGAGGCGGTCGGTCGCTTCGTCGCGGGCACTCCCGCCGACGTGCGCCGGGCCGTCGACAGCGCCCAGAACGCGCTCCGATCCTGGCGCGAGACCCCGGCCCCCAAACGGGGAGAGATACTCCTGCGCACGGCCGAGGTCCTGCGCCGCCGCAAGGAGGAGCTGGGCCGTCTCGTCACGACCGAGATGGGCAAGGTCATCGCCGAGGGGCGCGGCGACGTCCAGGAGTCGATCGATTTCGTCGAGTACATGGCCGGCGAGGGGCGCCGCCTCGCTGGGGAGACCGTGCCCTCGGAGCTGAGGAACAAGTTCTGCCTCACGGTCCGGCAGCCGAAGGGGGTCGTCGCGGCCATCACGCCGTGGAACTTCCCCACCTCGATCCCCAACTGGAAGATCGCCGCGGCGTTGATCTGCGGCAACACGATCGTCTTCAAACCGGCCTCAGCAACCGCGCGCTGCGGGGCCGAGATCGTCCGGGCGTACGAGGAGGCCGGGCTTCCGGCCGGCGTGCTCAACTTCGTCACCGGCTCCGGCGGGGTCGTCGGGAACGCGCTGATCGACGACCCGCGCGTGCGGGCCGTTTCCTTCACGGGGGGCGTCGACACCGGTCGCGAGGTCTACGTGCGGGGGGCGAAGGAGCTCAAGAGCGTCCACCTCGAGCTCGGGGGGAAGAACCCCCAGATCGTGATGGAGGACGCCAATTTGGACCTGGCGCTGGACGGAGTGCTGTTCGGAGCCTTTGGAACGGCCGGCCAGCGCTGCACCGCCACGAGCCGGCTCCTCCTCCATGAGAAGGTCTACGACGAGTTCCTCGGCCGCCTCCTGGAGCGGCTCCGGCGCTTCCGG
>DASYZY010000126.1:0-5971 GCA_035945735.1 Thermoplasmata archaeon | reverse complement strand
TCGTCTACCGCATCCGCGAGCAGAGCGGACTCGCCTACCATACCGCGAGCGAGCTGGCCGCCGGGTTGTGGGATGGCTACTGGGTGGCCGAAGCCGGCACGACGCCGGGCCAGGCCGACCGGGTGCTCCAGCTCCTGACCCGCGAGGTCGAGCGGCTCGGTCGCACCCCGGTCCGCGCCTCGGAGCTCGAGCGGATCCGTGAGAGCGGGCTGGGGGCCGTGCAGCTCGAGCTCGAAGACTCCGCGAGCGCCCACTCGCTCGCCGTCGAGGTGGCGGAGTGGGAGCTCCCCGACGACCACTGGCGGCGCTGGCCCGCCGAGGTTCGGGCGATCAGTCCGGGGGAAGTGGAGTCGGCCGGCCGGCGAGCCTTCGACCCGGCGCTTGCGTCGCACGTCGTCGCCGGACCGGCCTGAGCTAGGCCGGACGCAGCGCTGGGGAGCACGGGGCAGTCGGGGGGGCCCGCGCGAGGGGCCCACCGCCTAGATTCGCGCCATCGGCCCCACGCGCGTCGAGCGAGCGACAGGCCCGGCGAGATTCGACGCCGTGTGGACCTATACGTATTAATATCCCACGCTTGTGCCCAGCCCAATGCCAGGCGGCGCCCGGAACGTTGGGATGCTCCGAAAGAACATCACCATCACCCCCGAGGAGGCGGCGTTCCTCGAACGCCACCCCGAGATCAACCAGAGCGCGCTCTTCCGGCAAGTGGTGGAGAGCATGATGCTCGCCGAGCGCGCGCCGCACGTCGCCTCGGTCCGCGACCTGAAGCTCGGACGCGCCGTCTACAAGAGCGGCGCCGTCATGTTCCAGCGCTCGGGGAAGGACCGCGAGTAGGCGGGACCCGGCGCGGGGCCGTCGCGTCCCGGAGTCGGGGTACCAGACCGGACCACACGGCGTCCGCAGAGTCGGCGGCGCGGGCGAAGATCGCTCCCTCGCATCCCGGCGTACCGGCCACGGCCGCTTCTGCCACCGATCGGCTCAGGTCGGCCAACACGTGCCTTGACAGAAGGTGTCCGAACGCCCACCGTCGAGCTAGGGTCAGCTCCGTGAAGTGGGGAGCGTAGTGGCCGCCACCGACGCCTAGCGCCACGCGGTCTCCCGAGCTCGGCTCCAGCTCGCGCAACACCTGAGCGATCGCAGCGATCTGCGCCGGGTCGGGGCGTTCCGAGGCCGGTCCTCCCCCGATCTCGACGAACAGTGCGGGTCGATCGAGCCACGGGCCATGATGCGTGGCTTCGAACGTGGCGGGCAGGGAAAACCGGCCGGCCATCTCCTGCAGGCCGCGCAACGCCGCGGCCATCACCGACGGGTCGGTCGGGGTCAGACGCTGGGGCTCGCCGCCGACTTCGGCCCGGGCCGTTGGGTTCCCGAGGGGATGGACCGTGAAGCACAGTGGCCCGCCCTCGCTCCAGTGGATCGACGGAAACACGACGGTCGGCTCGCTGTCCGGAAAGGCCGTTCGAAGCTCTCCCGACAGGCGGCTGTCGTCGATGTGGCGGACGGCGCGTCGCAGTACGAGCCGACCGGGAGCGAGCTCCCGTACGGCCGCGCCGCCGACGTGGGTGCCGGTGGCCGGCGGCGTTCCCCAGAGCGCGGCCACGCCCTGTGCCACCGGGTCCGCCTCCGAGAGCACGAAGAGTAGCACGACGGTCGCCCGCCGCTAGTGGGCGCGGACCGACTTATGGCCCTATCCCGGAGGGACCCGCCCAGTCTCGGGCGGACCGCTCAGCCCGCGCCGAGATGCTGCCGGAGGAACGGAAGCGCGTGAACCAGCGCGAGATCGCTCCGATAGAACGCGCCGAGATGGCCCACGCCGGCCAAGCGGATCACCCGGCCGCCGGGAAGCCTCTCGAGGGCGGGCTCGGTGCTCCGGTCCACGTCCTCCCGCTCGCCCGTAAGCATGAGGAACGGCGCCCGGAGCTTGGGGAACTCGCTGATCGGACCTTTCCAGCTGAGCCAGGCCAGATGGTCGAGCGCGTTCATGCGGGGATCCGTCTCGCGAACGTTGCGCTCGATCGCCTCCGGGAACCGGTCGTTCTCTCTCTCCATGAAGCGCTCCATGGACCGGACCACCCCGCCGTGCGCGACCGTCGTTCGGACGTACTCTTCCGGATCCGGGGGCGGCGGAGACTCACACAGGTCCTGGTTCGGGAAACTGCCCGTGCCGACCAGCGCGCGGAGCCGCGCCGGATACGTCGCGCCGAAGGCCGCGCCCACGAGCGCGCCGGCGGAGTACCCCCAGAAGCCGGCCTGCTCGACACCGGCGTCGTCGAGGACGGCCGCCACGTCGCCGGCGAACCGCTCGATCCGGTGCTCCTCGATCTCCGAGGGACGCCCGCTCCTCCCTCGGCCGCGCTGATCCATGAGGAGCAGCCGGAATCCCTTTAGCCGGGCCACATAGCCGGCGAACTCCCAGATCTGGTGGTCTCCGCCGGCGCCGGTGTGGAGGACCAGCGCCGGCCCCTTGCCCTCGGACCGATAGAAGATCTCGGTACCGCCCGACCGAATGACCGGCATCGACGACCTCCCTACGGCGCGCCCGGATCCCCGATGGTCGGATCGGCTCCGCGCACCGCGCTCGGGATGGTTTCCTTCCCTTTAGGGCTCCGTCCACGACCTGCCCGGGGGCTCGGTAACGAATCGCGTGAGGGGGGGCCCTGAACCGACGCACCGCCATGGCCAACGAGCCAGTTCCCGTTTTGCGGGCGAATGAAGCCGCCCGAACAGTGCCCTTGGCACCACGGAGCGGAGCCTCGCATGAGCGCCGCTCGGGTCGGGAGGTCACTCACTCTTTCCCACCGTCGGACCACCGGTCGCACGCCGCTTTCGCTTCCGCAGGTAGAGGATCACGATCACGCCGGCGACGGCGAGACACAGCGTGAGCGCGGCCCAAGGAAAGAGCTCCTGGGCGATGGGAGTCGAGCGCACCGTCGCGAGGTCGCTCAGGTCCGCCGCGTCAAACTGGTTCGAGGGTCCGTGGCCCCCGAGGAGTCCGCTGAGGAATGCGGTGGTGTCCACGGACCAGTACATGACGTCGTTCGGATCGCTCGAGTGGTAGGGGTGCGCGGGATCCTCGTTCGGAGCGCTCCCCACGATCCCGACCAGACCCAGTTCGTGACCGAACTCGTGGACGAGGACCGTGGTGGTCACCGCGTCGGTCTGGCCCCCCGCCGCGGCGGCGATGGCGCCGCCGAAGACCGCGATCGAGCTTCCGTGATACGCGAGCCCGATGACCGAGGAGTCGTCCCGGTACCCGCCGGCGAGGTAGAGGTAGAACAACGACATCGTGCCGATCTCCGGCCAGCTCTGGCGCGCGGAGAGCTCCAGGCTCCAGAGGTCGGAGGTGGAGAAGGAGCTCTCGGAGGAGGCGAACACGTGCTCGACGACGGAGACGCTGCTCTTCTGGCAGGTCTCGTTCACTCGGTCCAGCAGCGTGCTCACCGAGGTCGATGGGGGAGGACCGATCGATGACTGGTACGCGAACTCGATGATGAGGGACGAATCCGGGAAGCTATCCAACAGCTCGTGGGACTCGCTCCCGACGGGGCTGAGATCCTCGGCCGTCGGGGAGTTCAAGCCGTACCATCCCAGCAGCCCCCCGAGGATCAGAGGGATCACCAACACCACCGCGAGTTGGACCGCCAGAACGCGGCGGGGCGACCACCGCTTCTCCGGTCGAGATCCCGGCTCGGACGACAAGAGTTCCCTGACCCATCCGAGAGATATCAAGACCGAACCGGCCCGGGATGTGGGTCCCTTCTTGGTCCCCCGGGGGGGAGGCGCCGGGGCGATCTCGCACGGCCCGTGCCTTACCCTTCGTGCGTACTATTCCCGGCCCGGGCGCCTACATACACCGGCGTGGCTCGCCACGCGGGCTCCAACTTCCTCCACCTGGCCCCACCCGGGGCCGTGGGAGGGAAGCAACTCCGTCGGTACGATTCTGAAAGTGTTCGTGGTGCTCCCGGCGGGAATTTCCCCGGTTCGGTCGCCCGAGCCGGCTTTGAACCCGCGTCAGAGGCTCGAGAGGCCTCTATCCTTGACCACTAGACTACGGGAGCGCCGGCGCTCGGTAGAGGGTTCGGGGTTTGAGGCTTTCGCCGACGACGCGAGCGCGGAGCAGAGCTCACATAGTACGGCGGGGTGCGCTCTGGGTTGGCCGCCCCCGTCAAGGCGCGCAGCGGGCACATCCTCCTGGATGCGCGGCGCGGTTACCGTGACCTCGTAAAGGTCTACCCCGAGATTCACCGGCGGGTCATCGAGGCCAACCGGCCGTTCATGAAGGAGACCGAGCCGCACCTCCCGGAGGTGCTGCTCGAGGAGAACCTTCGGGACCTCAAGGCCAACCGCAAGCCCGCCGGTTACAACCGCCAGGACGCGGTCGGCCTCCGGCTCATGTTCCCCCTGCCGGTCGACAAGCGGCCGGAGTTCTACTTCCTCAAGCCGGTGCGGTGCCAGGAGGTCGTCCAGATCACCGAGCGCGTGAGCCAGCTCCTCAAGCGTCGTGGGCTCCGGCACACCGTGGAATACGACCGCCTCCCCCTAGGCCCGCCCCGCGCGGTGCCCGGGATGCCGAACCCTGTGCCCGGGACGTTCGCCGCCAGCACGCTGATGCCGCCGTAGGCGCGGCGATCTCGCCCGCTGTGCCCTAGGCGCGCAGCAGTTCCTGCAACCGCTGGAGCGCCTCGCGGGCCTTCTGCAGCGCCGGCCCGTAATCTTCGGCGCGAAGCTTCAGCGACTCGGCCAGCAGCTGACGCGGCAGCGCCACGTCGATCCGGCGCTCCTGCGCGCGGGCGAGCGCCGCGTCGACGAGGTAGTGCAGGTTGAGAAGCTCGCGGTGCAGCGCCTTGCGCCGACCGAGCTCCTCCTCGGTCTCCAGCAGCAGCCGGGCGGCGTCGACCGGGCGGCCCTCGCTCAGGGCGGCGCGCGACTGCTCGAGCCGCTTCGGTACGGACCCGAGCGTCACATGGAGCCCATCCTGCGCGAAGAGCAGCTCGGTCTCCACCTCGCGGATCTTCTCTTCGATCCGCCGGCGGACGAGGGTCTCGAGCTGCAGCAGTCCCCGGTGCACGAGCGATGGCACGCTGTCGAGCCGGTTCGAGTCCAGGGCGAGCTTCGCCTCGCTGAAGACCTCCATGACGGGGGTCGTGTCGATCCCGAGCTTCTCGCCGACCCACAGTCGGTCCTGCAGATCCTGGACCTGGCCGACCAGCTTCTGGCGCATCCGCTCGTGGACCCGGCTCTCCTCCTCGCGCAGGATCTCGAGCGCGCCGGCATACTCGTGCTGCTCGCGCGCCGCCGAGACCTTGCGGGACAGTTCGGCCCGGAGCCCGGCCTCGGCCTCGCCTTCGGCCGGGAACCCGCCGTACGCCACCCCGAGCGAACGCTCCGCGGCGGCAACCACGGTATCCAGAGCTCGGAAGGCGGTCTGCCGGGCCCGGTCGACCTCTCCGGTCGCCCGCGACCAGTCGCGCACCTTGAGGGCGGCCTCCGCCCCATCGAGCGCCGAGAGCACGTCGTGCGCCTCGGCGTCGGTGGCCGTCGATCGCACGATCTCGAGCAGCGACCGGGTCTCGGCGATCGAGCCGGCGTACAGGCGCTCGGTGGCCCAGCGCGCCGACTCACCGGCCTCCCGCGCTCGCCGGAGCGCGCTCCCGTAATCCCCAGAGCGGTCGAGCTCGCGGGACGCCTCGAGCATCGGCAGGCCGTCGACGACCTCGGCGCCCATGTCCGAGGCCTCCTTGAGCTGCCGCTCGGCCGACTCGATCCCCTCGCGCGCCCGGCGCTGACCCTCCTGGGCATCGGCCAACGCATCGGCGGCGGCCATGCAGCTTTCGAGCACTTGGGGGAACTCGCGCGCCTCGAGCGCCTTGTGCGCCCGCAGGACCATCTCGCGGGCCACGGGGGCCGCGAGCCCCTGGCCGAGGGCGCCTTCCACGCGGCGCTGGAGCGTCTCGAACGATCCCTGGGCGAT
>DASYZY010000125.1:0-3543 GCA_035945735.1 Thermoplasmata archaeon | reverse complement strand
CCGCGGGATCGAGTAGGAGCGGCAGGCGGCGTAGACCGCGGCCCCCACGCAGGCCGGCAAGCTCCGACCCCGAAGGATCGCGCGCGGGGTCGCCTCGCGCAACAGGCGCTCGGCCTCGGCCGACACCAGGGGCGGCACCCCCAGGGACTCGGCGGCCTGGTGGATCGAGTTCCGCGCCTGGGAACGCTCGAGCATGCCGTCGTTGCCGCGCAGCGTTTGCCGCTGCATCACGCGCCGGAGATGTTGGAACTCGTAGCGGCGCTGCCAGCCGAGCGGTCGGCCCTGCCCGTCGCGGCTCCCGTTCAGCGTGGAGCCGAGCAGTCGGCGGCCGGCGGTCCCCTTCGGGACGAACGGCCCGATGCCCCGCCCGCTGCCTTCCGAAGGCGCGCCCTCGTGGACGGCCGGCAGCACGGTGACGAGCTCGGCTTCGCTGAGGACCAGTCCGCAGTCCCCACAGTGGACCTCGCCGAGATTCTCGTCCCGGATCCGGTGCGGGCTCTCGCACATCGGGCACAGGGGAGCGGAGTCCAGCGGAGGGGGCGAGGCGGGGCCCCCTCCCGGGTCGGGGGAGCGTGCCACACCTAGACATGACGGGCGGACGTATTTAGCGTTCCTCGAACAGCTCTCGACGGGCCACGCTGGCGAACTGCGCGTCCCGGGCGCTGTATTTACTCTCTCTCGGGCTGGCCCCGTCGATGCGGACGGGGCTCGTACTCGTGGGAGCCGCCCTGGCGCTCCTGGGGGCCGCGACGGTGGTGGCGGCGGTCACGTTCGACACCCCCTCGCCCGTCACCCACGAGTCGACGAGCCAGTCGACCCTCACCGTGCCGGGGCTCGGGAGCACGACGACGGCCCCGATCTACGGGCTCAACGGCAGCTTCTCCCTGAGCTGGACGGCGAGCACGCGTCTCAACGTCGAGCTCACGGCCACGGTCTGCCACCCCCCCCGCGACCCTGGCAGCTGCGTCAACCAGGCGGTTGCTAACTGGACGGCCCAGTCGCAAGGCGCTTGGCAGTCGAGCGGCGCGCCAGCGTACCCCTACAAGCTGATGTTCTCCACCCCCGGCCCATCTCCGGCGGCCGTCGCGATGACAGTCCGAAGCACCTCCACGACTCCCACACCACCCAGCGACCTGTTCGTCCAACTCCTGGCCGGTATCACCGGCGCCGTGCTCGCGTCGATCGGGGTGCTCGCCCTATTCTTCGGGCTTTTCCTGCGCCGGAACGTCTACGGCGCCCGTCCCCCGCCCGTCTCGCGGCACGCCGACGACGCGGCCGAGATCGCGGCGGACCCGCCGCCCCGCTAGCTACTCGATCTCCTTCCAGCGGCCGTCACCGGCGTCGAAGCCGACCCAGCCCTGGCCCACATCGAGCTGGAGCGTCCCCTCGAGCTCGCCTCGGCGGGTGCCTCGGGCCAGGACGAAGTCGACGGAGAGCCGATGGGTGCTCCTCGGGTCGCCGACCCCTTCCAGGAGGAGCTGCTTCACCGCGGCGACCGCCTGCCAGCGCAGCTCGGTGAACCGCCCCGTCCCGAGGAATGGCGCGTAGCCGACGTCGGTCGAGTCCAGACGCATTCGGATCTCGTGGAGCACGTCGGGGCTGCAGTTGTACAGGAACAGCCGCCAGGAGCCCGTGGCCGGCCGGGTCGACGGGGCGTACGCCGGCTCCAGCTCAGCGCGCTGCCGCTCGCCGACGGGCCAGGCGTGCGGGAAGAGCAGTGCGGCCCGCTTCGCCTCCAGTCCGCGAACCCCGGCGCCGCGCCACCGCTGGATCGCGCGGAGCCGTGAGGTGATCTCGGGGGTCTCCTCGGCCCACTCGCCGTAGGCGAGCGAGGCCCGCTCGACGAGCTCTTTCTCGAGCTCGCGGGCGCTCCAGTCGGGGTGCTGACGGTCCAGCTCCTGGACCCGATGCTCCAGCTCCTGCCGATCCCCCTTCTTCATCCCCGACACCCGACCCGTGTCGGACATAGTCGCGACACATTCTCGACGGACGCTCGAGGTGACATCGCTCCAACCCCGACAGGATCGTAGCAACTTCGACCTATGTATATCCAGAGGTCCCAAGATGGCGAACTACCTCACCTACGCCCCGAGCGCGACGTTCGACGAACTCCTGCAGCTCCTCCCCCGGTGGCGCGAGGGCCGCCTCGTCGAGCTGGAGGCCAAGGCCGAGCAGGCGGTCGGCGAGTGGGATCTCCACATCAACCGCTGCCAGGAGTGCCTCGCCTTCGGCGAGCACCTCTGCGCGGAGGGCGTCTACCTGACCCAGGACGTCGTCCAGCGCCGCAGCGTCCTCGCGGCCGCGAAGTCCCGCGCCGCCGCCAGCCCCTCGGCGCTGAGCGTCCCGACGCTCGACGCCCCCGTCGGCACCGCGGCCTAGGGTCGGCGAAAGGAGAGGAGCCGAACTGTGTCGATCCACCCAGAGCGAGTCCGCCTCGGGAGGTGCGGCTCGCTCTGATCGACCTCTTCCACTGACCGGCCGCGCCGGGTCCCCACCCACACCCCCTGGGGACAGCTCCGGCGCGGCCTGAACCCATTACCCAGCGGTCGCGGGCCCCCGAAAAATGCGAGGGGCGCTCGACGACGGCGCCCTCTAGGGAAGAGGGGCCCGCACCGCCCCCGCCTCTTCTACTGTCCCCAGAACGGACCGTTCCGCAGGCGGCGGATGCGGACGACCTCCTCGAGCACGCCCTTCTCGGCATCGCTCAAGGGCAGAGTGCGCAGCGTCCGTACGACGCCCTCGGCGAGCGACACGTACACCGTGTCCCCTTCGACGAGGGTCCGGTGCACGACGGCGCCATCGATCGACGCCGCCAGCTCGCTTCCGGCCTCGGCCTCCTTCACGGTCGTGTTCTCGCGCTGCAGGCTCTTCAGCGTCCCCAGCTCGCTGCCGTCGGCCCGGAGCAGCCGCACGCCGGGACGCAGGGTACCGGCGAGGACCTTGATCCCCACGATCGCCGGTTTCGAGGTCCGGAAGACGAAGCCCGGCAGCACGGTGAACTTCGCCGGATGGGCGAGCTCGTCCCGGTGCTGGTCGGCGAGCTCCTTGCCGCGCTCCTCCTTCCACAGGGTGTACTGCTCGAGGAGCCGGTACATCACGTCGCCCTCGAGGACCTTCACCGAGCTCGCAAGCGCCGGGGGAACGGCGTCGGCGAGGACCGGGACGTTGAAGGCGAGCACCGCCCGGTGCAGCGGGTCGCGGACGGCGGCGCTCCGGAGGATCATCGGACGGCTCACGGGGCCGACGTCGGCGCCGTGGATGGGGATCGACGCCTCCTTGCATTCGAAGGCGAGCGCCTCGAGCCCACCGAGCGTGTCGGCCGCGAGCTGCACACCGCTTTCGGCGTGCTCGGTGAGGGGGCGCGTCTCCTCGGCGAGAACCGCCCGGACCTCCTCCCGCTCCTCGGGCTTGTGGAACACCTTGAGGAGTCCGCCGGGCAGCGCCTCCTCGACCCCCGGCGCCGACAGGTAGACGCCGGCCGCGGCCTGGACCTCGATCTCCGAACGCATGCGCCCGCCCTTGTTGGCGCTCTTGGCCCGCCGG
>DASYZY010000124.1:0-4681 GCA_035945735.1 Thermoplasmata archaeon | reverse complement strand
GAGGCGGCCGCCCAGACCTGACCGGCCGCGGCCATCCGAGCCGCCTGGGCCTCGCCCTCGGAGGGGGCCTGTACCGAGGGGAGCCCCAACGCAGCAAGGAGCTGCACCGCCTCCGCCACCATCTCGCGGCTGAGGTGGCTCGTGGCCGCGGCCTTGCGCCGGGCGGTCTCGAGATCGCCGGCGGCGAGCGCCTCCTTCCACGCCCCCTCGGCCCGCTCCTTGACCCGGAAACGGGCCCGAAGCGTACCTGCCTTACGGTCCGGAGGGCGACCGTCCATCACCCAGACCGGCCGAACCCCCTCGGCGAGCAGGGAGGCGGTGCGGTTGAACAGGCCCATGAGGTGGCTCGTGACCCGGCCCTCGGCGTCGGTGAACAGCCGCCCATCCGGCTGGCGGATCGTGGCCAGGAACTGGTAGAGCGCGTTGTAGCCGTCTACCGCGAGGCTGCGGCCGGCGAGCGCCTCCCACGGAAGCTCCTCCGGAGTGACGATATCGCGGATCGGGAGTCCCACGCCGACGCAGAACCGGGCGGAGTACTTGGCAGTATTCTGGGTGGCGAAACCGGCGGTCCGTACCGTCGGGGGCTCGGTGGGGCCCGG
The DNA here is from genome assembly GCA_035945735.1 of Thermoplasmata archaeon. Classification (GTDB taxonomy): domain Archaea; phylum Thermoplasmatota; class Thermoplasmata; order Lutacidiplasmatales; family UBA184; genus JAKIVR01. The sequence continues at coordinate 4,082 of DASYZY010000124.1, read as the reverse complement.
AGGCGTCCGGAGGGGTCCAAACCTACTTCTACGGTCCGTCGGTCCCGGGACGCCGATGAAGTACGAGTGGCAGGTCGAACCCGGGGCCACCGAGCCCGAGCCCGGCGCCGTACTGCTCTGCGGCTTCCCCAGTGCCGGCCTCGCCGCGACGGTCGCCGCCCATTACATGATCCGGGCGCTCGACCTGCCGCGCATCGCGGTCCTACATTCCGAGGACGAACTGCCCATCGCGATCGTGCAGAACGGCCGAGTCAATCCGCCTATCCGGGTCCACGGTCGGGGACAGGTGGCGATCGTGCTGAGCGAGTTCCCCCCGCCCCCGACGGCGCTCACGGGGCTGGCCGAGACCCTGCTGGCGGGGGCGGAGCAGCGGAAGATGCGCCTGCTCCTGGCGCTCGAAGGCGTGGTGCCCCAGCCGGTCGACAATGGCGAGCCGGCCGAACCCGATGCGCCGTCGACCGAGCAGTCCTGGGTCGTCACCGCCCGCGCGGATCCCGCGCTGCTCGAGCTGTTCCGCAAGGCGTCGGCGAAACCGCTGAGCGACGCCGTCCTCGGAGGGATGACCGGGGCGCTCCTCGTCCGCTCGCAGAGCCGGCAGCTGCCGATGGGGGCGCTGCTCGTCAGCGCCCGGGACAGCGGCGGGTTCCCGGACCACCGGGCGGCGGCCGCGCTCATCGAAACCGTCGACCGCTTCCTTCCCGACCTGAAGATCGAGACCGGGCCGCTCCGCACGCAGGCCGAGGTCATCGAGCGGGCCCTGCGTCAGGCGATGAAGGGCCACGCCAAGTCCCAGGCAGCCCCCCGGACCGAGGAGAACGCGTCGATCTACCAGTAGCCGCCGCTAGAACGACTCGCGGTAGCTGATCAGGTAGAAGCAGCCGAGGACCATCACCGAGAACAACGCGAGGATCGCGAGCGGGTTCGAGTTGAACACCGCGTAGGTAACTCCTATCAGGATCGCCGGCAGCAGCAGGGTGAGCAGCCCCGTGGCAAGCCGGCCGTCCATGGGCGCTCGGGAACCGGACCGGTTCTTATAGGCACCGGAGCGTCGGCGCGCGCGTTATCGTAGCCCGGGAGCCCGGGGGCCGCCGGACTCGACCTCGAAGGTCAGCTCGGCATCCTCCGGTGGAGCCGGGAGGACCGAGCCGGCCGAGAGTACCGGCATGGGGGTCGGCGGGAACGGCGCGGGTGCGGGCTCCCCCGAGGGGGGCGAGTAGGACGGCGGGGCCACCGCCGGTTCGACCTCGGCCATTCGGGCCAGACGGGAGGACTCGACCATCCCTTCGACCGGCCCGAGGTAGGTACGCTCCAGGTGCTCGCTGATCCGGTTCGCCCACAGCCGGTTGAGCTGGCGCATCGGAAGCTGCTCGGCCGCCGGGACGAGCGACTCGTTGTCGAGCACTTCCAGCGTGGCGCAGTGCTGCTGCTGCTTGTCGACGAACGACTCGACGAAGTGGAGCCGCGCCATGGCGCGCTCGGCGACCGCGCGCCGCTCCCCTTCGCAGGCGAAGGGCTTGACGAGGAAGAGCGAGAGGACCCAGCTCGAGCGGCTGGCCGCGTCGAGCAGGTAGGGCAGCACGCCGGTGCCCGAGCCGCCGCCGAGCGACGCGACGATGGTGACGAAGTGGGCGCCCTCGAAGATCCGCTCCAGCGCCGGCTCGGCGGCGTGCGCGAGCGCCCCGCCGACCTGGGGCGAGCCCTGGGCATCGATCGGATCACCGGAGCCGTTGGAGAGGAAGACGCGTCGGTCGAAGCAGTCGAGCTCCTGGACCCGCGGGTCGCAGTTCACGGCGACCGACTCGACGTACCGGGGCGGGTGGCGCAGGATCTCGCGGCCGATGCGGGCGGCGCCCCCGCCGACGCATACGAACAGGAAGCGCAGGTCGTGCCCGAGCCGGATCGGATCGGCCGGAACCCCGTCGAAGCTGTCGATCGGCGAATCCTCGTGCCCCCGTTCGCTGCTCTTCCGCATGTTACCACCCCTCGATGATCGCCCCGACCGCCGCCGGCCTATCGCCCGAGGACCCCCCGGCGCGCGAGCTCGCGCGCGCTCGCGTCGAGCGCCTCGAGCCGTTGCCGCGCCTCCGCCGACAGTTTCACCGATCGGCGGGCGCGCTCCACGAGATCGGAGACCCGCAGCTCGACGGCACCGCGCCGGGCGAGCTCGGCGATCACGCTGGAGAGCGGTTGTCCGTTCGAGACCTGTTCACCGTAGGTCGCGAACTCGACGATCTCGTCCCGGCGCAGCCGAACGGGCACCTCGGCGGCGTCGGCGTCACCGGGGACCATCGCGCCGGCGTAGGCGCGCCCCCGGAGGAACTGGCGAAGCGCCTCGCGCATCAGCTCGCTACGGCTCGCGAACTCCCCGCTGGCGACGAAGGTGTCCAGCAGCTGCAGCTCGCGCCGGTTGCACCGCAGCGCGATCCGCTCGTCCTCGGGCCCGGGCCGCTCCGCGCCGATCGCGGACCGTCCAGACTCGGAGGTCGGAGTTCCGGAGTTGTCGAACACGTCCGGCTTCGGCTATGACGCATCCAGCTACATAAACTCCTGCCCGGGTTTGCGAGAAGAATCGACCGGAGGCCGTACACCGGCGAGACTTGGGGCTGTCGAACAAAAAATCCGCCCGAGAAAACAGGAGCGTCCGCGCGGATTCGGCAGTATATCCAGCCGACAAAACCGCGACCGGAATCCGCCTAGGTCGGATGCGCATCTATGCAGAAAAATGTGGGTCGAACTTCCGGGCCGCCGGCGCCCGCGAACCAATGTCTAAATACCGCGACCTGCCATTTCACCGGTGTCGGCGAGTGCCGGCGATTGGGGGCCTCGGTATTTTCGCGCGAACCCGTCCGCACGGCCGCCGCCGGCGACTCGGGCGGCGAGGAGTGTCCGACGTCATCGGGACGATCCTGCTCCTCGCGCTCACGGTCACCCTGTTCGGGTCGGTCTTCTACTTCGTGAACACCTTCCCGCGACCCCCGCCCCAGCCGCAGGGGCAGTTCGCGGCCTCGATCGTGTACTCCAGTAGTGGCGCACTGGTCGCCGACATCGAGATCCTCCACCTCGCCGGCCCCACGCTCCTCGACTCGCAGACGACCATCTACCTTCAGTCGCTCCTGCACCCGGGACTCCTGAACGGTCCGGCGACGCTCGCCTCCGGCCTCGGCGGCGGGACGTCGTGGGTCATCGGCCAAACGTGGATCTACAACGTGACGAGCCTCGGCCTCACTACGCCGGATAACATCACCGTCTCGGTGATCTCGGTCGACCAGCTCCTGTTCCGGCAGACGGTCCCCGGCAACCCCCTCAACATCCCACCGGAGTTCACCCAGAGCGGCGTCACCCCGGCCACCCCGACGCTGCTGTCGACCTTCAACATCTACGTCGGCATCGTCGACTCGAACCTGAACCCGAACTCGGTCTGGGCCAACTTCACCGAGCTGCCCGGGGTCGTCTCCACCAACCACCAGCAGCTCACCTACGTGGCCGCGAGCGGCACCTGGCAGTGCGTCGCGGCGAAGTGCACGATCCCCGCCTCCTGGGCGAACCGGACCGGCATCTACTACGTCTTCGTCAACGCCTCCGACCGCTCCGGTCTGTCGAGCACCATCGCGATCCCCGTCGACATCGTGAGCCCGGTCTCGGGAGGGGGCGGCCTCCTCTCACTCGCCCTGTCGCTCAACCAGAGCGCGCCCGTCGTGGGCGTGCCCATCTCGGTCATCGCCCTATTGACCAACAACGGAGCCGCCGGCGGCCTGGCGCAGGTTAACTTCACCGCCGGGGCCACCAACCTCGGCACCGCCACGAACCCGATCGGCGGGGGCACCTCGGAGGCGTTCACCGAGCCCTGGACACCGCTCGCCTCGAACATCGGGCCGATCTTCCTGTCGGCCACGGCGAAGCTCCCCGGCGTCGGCACGGCGTACGCCACGCTGAACCTGACCGTCTTCCCCAAGATCCTCCTTGTCAGCCACAACCTGAACACGCTCAGCGTCGCCAACTCCAACTCCAACGAGAGCGCGCTCTTGGCCAACGCCCTCGAGGCCTCGGGGATCCCCTTCACCGCGACGACCGGCCCGTGCACG
>DASYZY010000123.1:0-44540 GCA_035945735.1 Thermoplasmata archaeon | reverse complement strand
AGGGCGAGGAAGAGCGGGACCGCCGGCGTCCACGGCGTGTCGTCCTTCGACAGGTTATCGAGATGCGCCGCGAGATCGAGATAGAACGTACCGGGTCGCAGCTCCTTGCGGGCCCGCTCGGAGAGGTGGACCATCGCGAGGCCGGCCGGCGCGGCGAGCCCCTTCTGGCTCCCGGCCACGAGCGCGTCGATCCCCCAGTCTCGGATGGGACAGGGGATGCCGGCGACCGCGGAGATGCCGTCGACCAGGAACAGCGCTCCGGACTTGCGGACGTCCGCGGCGATGGCGGCCAGATCGTTGCGCAGCCCCACGCTCGTCTCGTTGTAGACCACGCAGAGCGCGCGGACGTCCCCTCGGGCGAGCTCGGCCCGGATCGCCTCGACCGGCAGCGGCTGACCCCAAGGGGCCTCGATCGTGGTCACCCGGTCGCAGTAGCGCCGGGAGATCTGGTCGGTGCGGTCGCCGAAGTTCCCGTTCCGGACGGTGATCGTGCGCTCGCCCCGGCGCAGGAGCGAGGAGTAGACCGCCTCGAGCCCGGCGGTGCCGCTGCCCGAGAGGACCACCTGCGCGCCGCTCGTCCCGAACATGACGGGCAGCAGCTCGCGGATCTCGGCGACGATCTCGTGGAAGTACTCGCCGCGATGGTTGAGCGAGGGCGCGCTCATCGCCCGCAGCACGCGGGGGTGGATGCGGACCGGTCCGGCGATCAAAAACGTCGCGGTCTCGGGATCGTAGCCCATCCTACTCCTTCACCTCGGGATTCACCTGGTACAGCAGCGGCTCGTGCCGGAGCGCGCGCAAGAGCTCTTCGGCCACGTGCACGCCGGCGCGCGCCTGGGCCTCCACCGTGGAGGCGCCCAGGTGCGGCGTCGCGATGACGTGCGGGTGCTCCAGCAGCGCCGCGCGCGTCGGCGGCTCGACCTCGAAGACGTCGAGCGCGGCGCCTCCGAGCTGGCCGCTGTCGAGCGCGGCGAGCAGCGCCGATTCGTCGACGAGCGGTCCCCGGGCGACGTTGATGAGGAAGCTGCCGCGGGGCATCCGGGCCATCCGGTCGGCGTTGATCAGGTGGCGGTTGTCGTTCGTGAGCGCGGCATGCAGGCTCACGATGTCGCTCCGCGCGAGGAGCTCGTGCAAGGACAGCAGCGCGGTGCCGTCGGGCGAGCTGGGCAGGAACGGGTCGTGGGCCAGCACGGTCACGCCGAAGTTCCGGAGCCGGTTGCGGGCCTCCCGCGCGATGCGGCCGTAGCCGACGAAGCCGACGGTGCGGCCGGCGAGCTCGTGGCCGTGGGTGGAGCGGTCCCACTTGCCGCCCTTGGTGGCGGCGATCGAGGGATAGAGCCCCCGCACGAGCATCAGCATGAGCGCCAGGGTGAGCTCCGCGACGCTCTGGGTGGCGGCCGTCGGGGCGTTCGCCACCCGGATCCGCCGGCGGCTCGCCTCCGCCATATCCACGTTGTCGACGCCCACGCCGGCGCGGGCGATCAGACGCAAGTTCGGCGCCCGGGACAGGAGCTCGGCCGTCACCTTGGTCCGGCTGCGGACCACGAGCGCCCAGGCCTCGCCGAGGTACGGCTCCAGCGCGGCTGCGCCGGCGCTGGCGTCCACGACCCGGCAGTTCCCCTCGGACAGGAGGCGGGCGGCCGAGGGATCGATGGGGTCGGCGATCAGGACGAGCGGCGGCGCCGTCGGCACGGCGCGCCGACCCGGGGGCCGCAAATTAAGCTTGACCGCGCTCGGCGCTCCGCGAGGCTCAAGCGGGGGCCCGTCTCGGGAGGCCGATGTCGTTCGCCGAGCTCGAGCGCCGCGCCTGGACCTCCGACAGCGTCGCCGCGGCCTACGCCGAGGGGTTCCCGAACGTCGTGCGCTTCACGGTCGGGGCGCTCCTCGATGCGGTGGGGGCCGGACCGGGCCGCCGGCTGATCGACCTCGCCTGCGGCCCGGGCACGGTCACGGCCGCGGCCCTGGAGCGGCGCGCGAGCGTCACGGCCGTCGACTTCTCGCTCGCCATGCTCCAGCGCGCCCGACGCGCGCACCCCGCGTTGACCCGCCTCGTGCTCGCCCGCGCCGAGCGCCTCCCGCTCCGGGACGGCGCCTTCGACTCGCTCACCTGCAACTTCGGCCTGCTGCACTTCGCCGACCCGTCCCGCGCGATCGCCGAGGGCGCCCGGCTGCTCGCCCCGGGCGGACGGCTCGCCCTCACCGTCTGGGCCCGGGACTCCGTCGCGCTCCGGATCGTACCGGACGCGCTGGCGGCGCTGCAGCTGTCGCCGGAGCTCCCCGCGGCGCCCGGCTTCTTCGCCTTCGCCGAGGATGGGGCGTTCGAGGCCGCGCTCCAGGGCGCCGGTCTCACCGAGGCGACCGAGCGAACGGTTCGCGGCACGGCGGAGCTGCCGAGCGCCGAGCACTTCTGGCGGATGTTCCGGGAAGGCTCCGCGCGGACCCGGGCGTCGCTCCTCGCGCTCTCGGAGCACGACCGGAGCCGGGTCGAGCGCGAGGTCCGGTCCCGTCTTGACGCGTATAGGCGGAAGGACGGCTTCTCGGTCCCGGTCGCGGCGGTGCTCGGTTCGGCGCGGGCCCGGGTCTAGCGCGCCGCTGGGACCGCCACGGCCGAAGCGCCGGTCTTCGGCACCGGCACCTTCTCGAGCGCGCTGCGGACCACCTGCTCGCCCCGGATGCCCCGGATCCAGGGTTCCGGCTTCACCACGATCCGGTGGGCGAGCGCCGGCACGGCGATGGACTTCACGTCGTCCGGGATGACGTAGTCCCGGCCCTCGAGCAGCGCTCGGGCGCGGGAGAGCTTCAGGAGGGCGAGCGAGCCCCGCGGGGAGGCGCCCACCTCGGCGCGATTGTCGCCGCGCGTCGCGGCGACCAGCTGGACCGAGTACTCCTCGAGCGAGGCGTCGATCTCGACGTCCTCGACCGAGCGCTGCATCGCGCGGAGCTCCTCGGGCTTCAGGACCTGGGGGACCACGGCGACGTCCTCCTTCCGCTCGCGGCGGCGCCGGAGGATCATCCGCTCCTCCTCGGCCGTCGGGTAGCCGACGGCGAGGCGCATGAGGAACCGGTCGACCTGCGCCTCCGGCAGCGGGTAGGTACCTTCGAGCTCGATCGGGTTCTGGGTGGCGAGCACGATGAAGGGCCGTTCCAGAGGATGGGTGCCCCCCTCGCTTGTGACCTGGAACTCCTGCATCGCCTCCAGCAGCGCCGACTGGACCTTGGGCGGGGCACGGTTGATCTCGTCGGCGAGCACGATGTTGGCGAACAGCGGTCCCGGCCGGAACGAGAAGCTCTGGGTGCGGGTGTCGAGCACCTCGCTGCCCGTGATGTCCTGCGGAAGCAGGTCGGCGGTGAACTGCACGCGCGAGAACTTGAGGCCGAGCGCCTGGGCGAAGCTCTTCGCGAGCAGGGTCTTGCCGAGCCCCGGAAGGTCCTCGAGCAGGAGGTGGCCGTCGGCGAGCAGCCCGGTCGAGATCAGGTCGAGCGCCATCTCGCGCCCGACCACCGCGGAGTGCACGGCCGTCCGGACGTCGGCCATCCGGGTGCGCACCTCGGCTCCGTTCACCGGGAGTACCGGTCGCGCCGAGGCGGCCGCCTGTATTTGGCCCGAACGCCCCGAGCTCCCCGTATGCCCCAGCCGTAACGGAGCGCGTCAGAGGTGGCCGTCCGGCCCTCTCGGCGTCCTGACCCCGGCCGGGGGTTTCGGGCCCCGGGGTTGTCCTCGCTTCATCCCGTGCGGGCGACTCGCCCGCGGAGGTCAAGAGGGACCCTTCGTCGGGGACCGGGCGCCGCCTTCGCGGCCCGTCCCGCCATCTCCCCCCGGGGCTAAATCGATGACGGGGCCGGGGAGCGGCCGGCGTCGGCGAGCTCCCCGGGGTGGCTGTAGAGCCAGGCGGCGAACAGTAGCTCCGTGACCAGCAGTCCCGCGGCGGCGCCGAAGGCGTCCGGAGCTCCTGGGAGCGCCACGCTGGCGAGGATGCCGACGAGCACGGCGAGCGAGGGCAACAGGAGCGCGCCGACCACGTCCATCCACCGGCCGCGGGGGTACGGCTCGCTCGCCAGCCACAGTAGCAGGGCCAGGCCGGCGCCGCCGGCGGTCAGCTCCCCGACCGCGCTGATCGGGTCGTAGGCAGCGACCGCGCTCAGGCCCGCGACGATGGGGATCGTCGAGAGGGTCCGCCCGGTGACCGGCAGGAACCGGCGGACGAGGAGCCCGAGCACGATACCGCCGGAGGGGATCGCGATGCCGAACAGCGGCCCGACCGAGGAACCGATGCCGAGCAGGAATCCGGCGGCGACCAGCAGCAGGAGCGCCACCCACTCGGGGCGGATGGCCGGTCCATCCCGGCTCGCGGGGGTCACCGGCTCACCTCGCGGCGAACCGGTTGCCGGAAGAACACGACGAGCTGGGCGAGCGACCAGTACTCGCTCCAGTCGACGACAGGAGCCTCGCGCCATACCTCAGCGAGCCGCCGGCGCCGATCGAGGGCGAGCAGTCGGCGCGCGAGCCGGTCGCGGACGGAGTTCTTCTCCGGCGGGACCAGGAGCGGGATCGGCGAGGGGCTCACGACCAGCACCGGGTAGCCCCGTCGGCGCAGGTGGGGCAGGAGGAGCAGCTGCTCCTCCTCCGACATCGGGCTGAGCAGCACGGTGAGCACGCCGGGCGGAACGTACTGGCGCAGCCCGATCGCGAGGCGCTCGGGGGGGCCCGGGTTCGTGGTCATCCGAGCGCGCCGGAGCAACCGGCGGATCCGGTAGCGCTGCCGGCGGCCGCTACCGAGCGGGACCGCCTCCAGGAACTCGCCGAAGACGCCGACCCCGACGCGGCTCTTGGCGTCGAGGAATCCGGAAGCGAGGCCGGCGGCCGCGGCCCGGGAGAGCGAGAGGAGGACCTCGTCGCGCGCCGGGCCGGCCGAGGTCGGCCGGACATCGAGCAGGATGAGCAGGTCCCCGGTGCGCTCGAGCCGGAAGTCGTTCGCCACGAGCGCGCCCTTGCGGGCGGTCGCCCGCCAGTTGATCCGGCGCGCGGCATCGGTGGGGGCCGCCGGGCGCACGGCGTGGAACTCGCCGCTCCCGCCGATCGCCGGCGAGCGGACCTCCCCCGGCAGCGTGGTCGTCCGGCGGAGGTTCACGCGGCCGAGCCGCCGGAGCTCCGGCGGGTACCGCTCCACCGCGAGCGTCTCCCCTTCGACCACGACCGGGACCTCGACGAGGCCGAGCGGGTCGCGCCACCGGAGCTCGGGGAGCGGGACCTCGACGACGCACGGGAATGGCAGCACCATGTCCGCGACGAACCGGAGCTCGGCCCCGATGGGCTCGAGGGTCGGGGGGACCGGCTGCTTGAGGGGCTCCGGGAAGCGGAACTGCGGGTACAGCTGGGACGCGGACATCGCCGGCTCTACCGTGAGACGGCCGGCGATCCGGACCGCGCCGGCGGACCCGGTCTCCGTCCACTCGAGCCGAGCCCGGAGACCGACCCGGGGCAGCAGCAGACCGGAGCCCACGGGGGCCAATAGGAGCGGCACCCCGAGGAACAGAGGAATGGGCGAGCGGAAGGCGACGGCGAGGAGGGCGAGATACGCGCCGGCACCGACGAGCAGCACGCCCCGCCCGGTCCACACGACGCGGGGGGGCGAGGGGGGCGGGCTCACGACGCGCGCTCCAGCCGTGTGAGCTCCGAGTCGACCCAACGGAGGAACTCCGGCTCCGGCGCCTCCAGGAGGCGATCCTCCTCGCCCACGCTCAGGAGCTCGCGGCCCTCGTCCACGGAGCGGCTCAGTCGGCGGACCGCGGCGATGATGCTCACCCGACCGAGGCGGCCGGACTGGAAGGCGTCCAGGAGCTCGACCGGCGCGTCGGCCAGTCGCTCCGGCGCCGGCGGGGGCCGGATCCGCGCCCCGCCGGCGAGCACAAGTCCGGCCGCCGCGGCGGCGCAGACGACGCCGAGCCCGGCCGCCGGCACCGCGAGGGACAGGTTGGAGCCCGCGAAGAACGCGAGCGCGCCGCCGACGGCGGCGACGATCGCGAGGAGTCCCGTCAGCGGTCGGATGGCCACTACCGCCCCACGAACCGCTGCAGCTCTTGGAGCAGTCGGGCGAGGACCGTGCGCGCGGAGCCGACGGACTCCGGTGGGATCGGGTGGGAGGAGTAGCGCGCCTCCTCGAACAGGCCAGTGAGCCAGCGCGCCGTCTCGGGCGACACGCCGAGGTAGCGGACCGAGAGCCACTCCACCTCGCGCGGCGTGCGGGCGCTCAGCTCGCCGAGCGCGGGAGCCAACGCGTCGAGCAGCGCCCCGTAGAGCGCGAAGATGTGGCCGCGCAACTCCTCCCGAGGCAAGGTGTAGCCGATGGCGAGGGCGGCCTCCAGCCGCCGCGCGGCCTCGCTCACGGCCTCCTGGGCGTCGATCGGCGCGGCGCGATTCGGCGGGCGCTTCCGCTGGAAGCGCCAGGGATCGCCCGGCGTGGACGGAGGCGGCCGGACGGCGTCGAACGCGACGAGAGCAACGAGCGACCCGATGGCGGTAACAGCGGAGATCGCGATCAGGAGCTGCGGCTGCCAGGAAAGCCACGGCAATCGGTCGACGGCGATCGTCTTCGGAGGGGGCGGAGCGTGCCGGACCGGGGTGGAGGAGTTGTTGCCGGGCCCCTGCGGGCCAGCGGAGCAGTTGGTCGTACACGGCCCGGTGCCATTGCCGCCGGGGCCGGTCCCATTGGTCCCGGTGCCGTTGGTGCCGGTGCCATTGGTGCATCCCCCGGTGTGGCCGCCCGTGCACCCGGTCGTGTTGCTGCCGGTCGAGTTGTTGTTCGGGGTGGGGAGCTTGCTCGGATCCGGGTTGGGGGGCGGAGCGACCGGGTTCGTGCCGTTGATCGGGAGCTGCGTCGAATTGTTGGTGCCGTGGACGCCGCCGCCGCCGAACGGATTCGATGGGAAGCCGCTGATCCCCGGTGCGAGGAAGCTCGCGGCGACCCCGACGCCGAGGGTGAAGGTGACCAGCAGGACGAGCGCCGGGAAGGAGGCGAACCAGCGGCTCGGCGCCGCGGGGACGGGACCGGTCCGCCGCAGTTCCTCTCCGAGCCACTCGTCCGAGTCGGCGATCGAAGCGGGATCGAGAGTCATGACCGGCCTTTCGGGCGCGGGGGAAGGGCCCCCGCGGGGATGGAGATTTCCCTACGGGCCGCCGGAGGCGAGGGGGGCCGCGAGCGGCGCCGGTATCACGCCGCCCAGATCCTCCAGCACCTGGCCGAGGGCCGCCCGGGTCTCGGCCACCATCTCCGCCGACATGGGTCGGGAGGAGTAGCGGGCCTCTTCGAAGATCCGGGTGAGCCGCTCGGCGGGGACGGGTCGGATGCCCAGATGGGCGACGAGCGTCCGCTCGATCTCCCGTGGAGTGAGGGGCTCGGTCGCGGCCATGCGCGGCTGGATGTGGAGCAGCAGCCGGGCGTACAGGGCGAGGATGATCTGACGCGGGTCCTCGGGCTCGCTATCGGCGAACTGCTGGAGCGCCCGACGCAGCTCGCGTCGAAGGGCGTCGCGCGGATCCTCTGCGCCGGCCGCCGAGGGCGAGCGTCGGAAGGTGAGGACGTACAGGAGGACGATGAGGCCCGCGATGGCGAGACCGGAGAAGGCGAGGGTGCCGAGCGCCCAGGTGGGGAAGGCGATGGGCGGGGCAGGGGAGCCGCCCGTGCAGTTCGTGCAGCTGCTGTTGACCCCCGGGCCGCCCGGATTGCCGGTGCCCGCGGTGGGGGTCCCCGGGGAGGATTGCGTGGGCCAGGCCGATTGGTGGAGCAGGCCGACGACCGACAGGAAGACGACCATGGCGAGCAGGACCAGTACGAAGATGATGGCCGAGTAGGCCATCGGCATGGTCTGGCCCCGGACGCGCATCGTCAGGAGCCAGATGATCCACCCGGCGAAGACGGTCGGAACCCCCACGGCCAGGAGGTCGACGAAGATCACCGCCGGAGTCGGGTGGTACGGATGGTAGCTCGGTGTGCCGGAGTGCGCGCTCGGAGCGGGTGAGGCGATGAACGCCGCCACCGCGCCGAAGCCGACCGCCAGCAGGAGGACGATGAGCAACCTCCATCGGCGGGGGTCGCCCGGCGGGCGCGGCATGCTCGTACAGCGCGGGGCCCGTACTTAGGGGGCTTCGGCGGCCGCGGGGGAGGGGGCGGGGGCCTTCGAGACGGGACGGAGCAGGTAGAAGCAGCGTCGCTCGTGCTCCACCGCGAACGCCAGGAAGTCGGTCACCTCGTAGCCCAGGTCCTGGGCGGCGCGGAACCCGTCCCGCACCGCGTACCGCCATCGGGGCAGCGCCTCGGGCTCGTGCTCTCGCACCGCCGCGAGATCGAACGGGATCTCGAGGTGGGCCGAGGGGCCGACCGGTTCTTCGACGGCGACCGGAGCGCGGAGCCCGTGCTCACCCGGCTCGGTCGTCAGGATCGGCCGGGCCGGTTCCCAGAGCGCCCGGTCATCCTCGGATGCGGCGGGGGGAGCTGCCAGGCGGGTCTCGATCGCCGGCTCGGCGATGGGCCAGCGGACCCGCAGTCGGTCGGTGTCGAGGCCCGCCTCCTCCGTCCACGCGAGGCGGCCGAGGTGGTGCGGGAGGTACTTCTCCGGTCGCGCCCCGAGGCGGCGGATCGACAGCCGTGCCGCGCGGCGGCGCAGCGGGTCGAAGGTCCAGCGGATCGCCGGGAGCCCCTGCTGGAGCGCCGACTCGCGGCGGAAGAGCATGAGCCGGTAGGCGAGCTGGTGGTGCTGGTACTCGGGAAGTACGGCCGTGAGGAGCGCGTACCGGTACAGCTCGGTGCCGTCCCAGCCGAGCAGGTCGGCGCCCACACCGGCGAGGTAGATGTCGGCGAAGGCGCCGAAGACGAGGCCTCCGTGCTCCTGGGCCGCCCGGAGGACCGACACCGAGACGGGGACCTCGTCGCCCCCGCCCATCGCCTGCCGCTCGAGCCCCTCGGCGGCGCGCAGCTCCTCGGGCTTGTCGATCGGCCGGAGCCGGAACTCCCGCACCTTTTCCAGCCCGGCGGAGCCGGCCATCGGCCGTCGACCGGGCGGGACTACTTTACGGGGCCGCGCCGCGACCCTAGCGGCGGACGCGCAGTTCGATCCGCTTGTCGAAGTACCGCTCCTCGTCGTGGGGCGTCAGGTCCCACAGGAGCTGCTCGAGCTCGGGGATGTTCCGGAGGAACTCCGCCTTGCTCTTGGTCTCCATCAGGTGCTCGAACTTGCGCCGCGCCACGAGGTAGGCCCCGACGAAGTACGCCCCGATGATCGCGACGATGGGTCCGAGGACCACGAACAGGAGGTTGTAGTTCGTCCCGTCCGGCGCGTTCGTCACCGAATCGATCGAAGAGAAGGCGGGGGTGTTCGACAGCGGCGTGAAGTCGCCGATCGCGAGCGCGCTCAGCACGTCGCCCACGACGAAGATGACCACCGCGATCGGGAACCGGTAGGTCCGGAGGAAGGTGCGGAGCTTCCGGCCGCCGGATTTCCCGCTCTCCTCGGGCATCTCGCGCCCGGAATGCGGCACTCTTATCAAGATATGGAGCGCTCGCGCGCCGTCGATGGAAATCCTCCGGGCGAAGGCCCCGCTGCGGATCTCCTTCGCCGGGGGCGGGACCGACGTGAGCCCGTACCCCGAGGAACGGGGCGGCGCGGTCCTGAACGCCACGATCGACAAGTTCGCGTACGCGACGCTTCGGGCCAAGTCCGGGGGCGGAAGCGCCCGCGTGCGCTCGCTCGACTTCGACCTCGACGCGACGTTTCGGACCCCGCAGGAGCTCGTCTACAACGGCGAGCTCGACCTCGTGAAGGCAGTGCTGAAGCATTTCCACCGCACCGACCAGGAGGTCGAGATCTTCCTGCACTCCGACGCCCCGCCGCGCACCGGGCTCGGCAGCTCGTCGACCCTGACGGTCGCCCTGGTCGCCCTCTTCGGTCGGTACCTGAAGCGGCCGATGACCACCTACGAGCTCGCGGAGCTCGCCTACACCATCGAGCGGGTCGAGCTCGGCGACCCCGGCGGCCGCCAGGACCAGTACGCCGCGGCCTTCGGCGGCTTCAACTTCATGGAGTTCTCCAAGGGCTCGACCGTCGTCAACTCGCTCCGGATCGACCCGGAGGTCCGCAACGAGCTCGCCTACCGTCTCATGCTCTGCTTCACGGGCGCCACCCGGTTTTCCGGGACCCTGATCGAGAACCAGACCAAGGCCTACCGGGAGGGCAACGCGGGGACCGTGGAGGCGCTCGACGAGGCCAAGCACCTGGCCTTCGACATGAAGAAGGCGCTGCTCACGGGCGATCTCGATGCGATGGGCGAGCTCCTCCACCGCGGCTGGGAGGCCAAGAAGAAGTTCACCGAGGCGGTCACCAACCCCGGCATCGACGCGCTCTACGATCGGGCCCGGGAGGCCGGCGCGCTCGGGGGCAAGCTGACCGGGGCCGGCGGCGGAGGCTACCTGCTGCTCTTCTGCGACTTCCAGCGCCGCCAGGAGGTCGCCAAGGCGGTCACCCGCTCCGGCGGCCGACCGGTCGATTTCGCCTTCGCCCCGGAAGGGGTCGAGTCCTGGGCGGTCCGGGCGGCCAGCGTCATGGCTAACTAGCTTTCCCGTCGGGAGACCTCCTCCCTGCCGAACGATAGTTTTAATGCCCATGTCCCCGGGTGCCGTAGTCCATGGGCGCTACCCCTCCGCCCCCGCCCCCCTCGGGCTGGGGCCAGAACCCGCCACCGCCGCCGAACTGGGGCCAGTCCCCACCCCCTCCCGCGTGGAGCCCCCAGGGACAGCCTCCGGCGTCGCCGATGGGTCAGAACCAGAACCCGATGATGGCGATGCAGAACCGAATGGAGAAGATGGAGCACTCCGCGAGCGCGTTCGTCACCATATTCCGGCTGCTCGGATTCGTTCTCATCTTCGTCGCGGCCCTCGTGGTCGTGATCGGCACGAACCCGCCCTCCGGGTGTATCACGAGCCCGTCGGCGAACTGCACACAGAACTACCTCAGCGGGGCCGCGACCGCGACACTGATCGGCCGCATCCTGCTCGTCCTGGGCTTCTCCGCGATCATCGTGGGCTCGGCGCTGCGGATGCAGTACAGCCTCAAGCCGACGGCTGAGAGCAAGCCCGAAGAGTACAACTACCTGGCTTGGGAGCGCCGGTTCAACGGACTGGTGATCATCGTGTCGCTGGTCCTGATGTTCCTGGTGATCCAGCTGGTCCCGAACGTCTCGGTCGGCGGGATCTCCGGCGGACTGTAGAACAGGACCCTCCGCCTGCGGCGGGGCGACCGCTCCGCCGCACCAACCCCTTCCCTGAGCTCTATCGAAGCTCTTCGAGCGCGCGGTCGCGCAGGTCCGTGAGCGCGTTCATGTAGTTCGCGTAGGCGTCGTACGGGCTCCCGTAGGAGCTGAAGTACTGGTGGACGCCGAGATCGGCGCCGTGCCCGCCGAGGTACATGTAGTAGAAGTGGTCGGAGGTCAGGAGCTTCCGCCATCGGGTCAGTAGCTCGGCATCCCCCGCGCGCCGAACGAGCGTACCGGCCTTCTTCGCGGCCTCGAAGGCCGAGCGCTGCAGGTCGTTGCCGAGCCAGGCGCCGAGGTCCCGGTTCTGGTCGGCCCACGTGAGCGTGACCGGGGCCGAGAACGGGCCGGCGTTCGGCAGGCTCAGCGCGTCCTCGACCGTGGCCCAGCCGAGGTGGTGTTCCCGGGCGACCGAGTCCGGGAGGGCGGAAAGGAAGTCCAGGATCCCGGTCGACGCCGGATGGTGCTCGCCGAAGGTCTCGAAGTCGAGGAAGATCCCGACCATCTCCCCGGGCGTCTGAGCGATCCAGTGGGCGTACTTCTCGCTCGTGAGCGGGTATTCGTTCCAGCTCTTGGAGGAGAATCGGAAGCCGACGTCGTCCGAGAGCCGGTAGTGCCGCAGGAGCACGGAGAGCTCGGTGGCCGCGACGGACGTGTATCGCTCGGTCGGCGGGTGGCCCCGCAGCACCCCTTCCCACCCCTCGGCGAGCATGCCCTTGAAGCCGTGCGCCGAGGCGAACTGGGCGAGCTCGTCGGAGTAGGCGAGCTCGGTCATGCGCAGCACGCTCGGCGTGACCCCCAGCACTTCGTTGACGAGCCGGCGATGGAGGGCGACCTCCTCCTCGAGCTCCGGTGGGGGGACCAGGAAGGCGAGCGAGTGGTAGTACGTCTCCGACAGGATGGCGACTCGGCCGGTACGTACGAGATCGCGCAGGAGATCGATCACGTCGGGCGCGGCCTCGCGCGCCTGCTCGATCCAGGTGCCGGTGACCGAGAGCGAGAACCGGAACTCCGGGTGCCGCTCGAGCGAATCGCGCAGCCGGCCCATCGCCGGCCGGTAGCACTGCTCGGCGATCCGCCGGAAGATCGCGAGGTTCCGCTCGACGTCGAAGTACGGCCGCCCGCTGCCCAGGTCCAGGTAGCGGAACCGGGCGAGACGCCACGGCTGGTGGAGGTGCGCGTAGAAGACGATCTTCATCGATGGGGCCGTGCCGCTCCCAGCACGTCGAGGTAGACGCCCACCGTCTCGAGAGCGCGCTCCGCCCATCCGGTGCTGAGCACCTGCTCCCGGCCCTGTTCGCCCATCGTGCGGCGGAGCGCGGGGTAGCTCAGGAGCTCGGCCATCCGGCTCGCGTACTCATCGATGTCCCAGAAATCGACGGCGAAGGCGTGGCCGGCGACCTCGGCGACGCCGCTCGTCTTGGACAGGATGGTGGGCACCCCAGAGGCCATCGCCTCGAGCGCGGCGATCCCGAACGGCTCGACCACGCTCGGGAGCACGAAGACGTCGGCGCGGGCGAGCAGCGAGGTCCGCTCCTCATCGGTGACGCGGCCCAGGAACAGCGTGCGCTCGGCGATGCCGAGGTGCGCGGCGAGCGCGAGCAGCCGCGGGTACTCGGGACCCTCTCCCGCGACGACGAACAGCGCGTTCGGGATCTGCGGCGCGACCTGGGCCGCGGCGCGCAGGAAGGTGTCCACCCCCTTCATCGCCGCGAGCCGCCCCAGGTAGAGGACGGTGGGCCGCTCTGGCGGGATCCGCGCGAGCCGCTCCGGTGGTCGGACGGCGTTGTAGATCACCCGGATCTTGTCCGGAGGCGCGCCGTACCGGTCAACGAGCTGCTGCTTCAGGTGCTTGCTGACCGCGATGATCCGGTCCGCCTCCTTGATCCCGAGCTGCTCGCGTCCGAGGATCTCGGCCCACGGGTGGCCGAGGCTCCGGTCGTACTCGGTCGAGTGGACGGTGAAGACCATGGGCAAGTGGTGCTGCTTGGCGAGTCGCGAGCCTCCCTCCGTGCCGAACCAATCGTGCACGTGGACGAGGTCGGTGCCGGCCTCCGGTTCGAACCGCGCGATCCACTCGGTGTACGAGTCCACCGTGCTCAGGAACCCGTCGTTCGGCGAGAGCGGTCGATCGTACGCGCCGAAGCTCGTCTTGGCGCCGCGACGGACCTTCCGCGCCGCTCCGGGCCAGGCGAGCTCGACGCCGGGAACGGAGGAGTACTCTCCTCCGTACGGCAGCAGGAAGGTCACGCGATGACCCATCCGGCTGAGCTCGCGCACGAGCTCGTAGGAGTGGACCCCGAGCCCGCCCGAGTGCGACGGGGGAAACTCCCAGCCCACCATCAGGATGTGGAGATGCCGGAGCCCGACCCGCTGCGTCGGCGGCGCGGGTTCCGGCGGTCGGCTCCACTGGAGTGTCTCGGAGAGCTCGGTCAGGCGCTGGCGCCGGGGCTTCCGGCGGATTCGCTCGGCCCGGGCGAGCTTGGCCGGCTTTCGGCCCCTGCGGGCAGGCGAGCGGCGGGCAGGTGCGGAAGGGCGGGGGCGGTTCGCCATGGCCTCGACCGGCCGAGACCGCCGAAGCCGGAGCGGATGCGCTCCGGCGAGGGAGACCCCCGGTCAGTTGGGCGGCTCCGAGTGCGGACGGGGTCAAACCTGTTTGGGTAACGCTAGGTCGCCCTCAGGAGGACGGGCCGTCGCCCCGATCGACGCGTCCGTACGCGGTGGGCGTGCTGCGCTCCCGCGCCGGCCCGGACGGAGGCGGGATCCGACCCAGCACGGGTTCGCGCAGCCGAAAGATCACCCACGTCCCGCCCGCGACAGCTAGACCGGCCGCCAGGAGCCCAGTCAGTGGGTCCAGGATCTCGGCCCCTCCGATGAGAGCGTACCCAAAGAGGGCGAAGAGCGCCGCGCCGAAGGGCGAACCGCCGAGAAGGCCCCGCCGGGCCGGGAGGCGCACGGCGAGATAGCCGGCCGCCGTGGAAACCGCCACGACGGCGATCGCTTGCGCGTAGACGACGGGCGCTTCGAGGGCCGGCGGAGGGCTTGGGCTGTACGCGCTCGTCATGAGCGCGACCACGAGGATGCCCGCCGCGCCCGCCCGGAGGGCGAGCGCGTAGAACGGGGCGGCGACATCGCGCCCGAAATAGCGGAGCCGGGGCACGAGCCAGGCCGCGAGCTCGGTGCCCGCGATCAACAGAACGGCGTCGAGGACCGCGCTGTCCGGCGCGCCGTTGCGGAGCGCGATCAGGAAGAACAGGAACGGGAAGATGAGCGGGGCGCCCACGAACAGGCCGGCGGCGTAGGCCACGAAGACGCGCCGTTCGTCGAACAGGCTCTCCGGGACCTGGGGGGCGGCGTACCGGCCGATCTGCCAGTAGACGAACCCGCCGGAGAGCAGGACGCCGACGAGTCCGCCGATCGAGAGGGCCGAGTTCACCACGGCGGCCCCATCCAGCGGCTGGTGACGAGGAACCCCGTGTGCCCGAGCATCTCGAAGGCGGGGCGGGTCCCGCCCTCGCCCACCTCGATGGGCCGAAGGAGGAGCTCTTCGGCCCGGACCTCCGCAAAGCGCGCATCGCGCAAGGCCCGTACCGTGCGCTCCAGCTGGTTGTAGGTCGGCAGGTAGGCGCAGAGGCGTCCGCCCGGGGCGAGGGCCCGGCTCGCCCCATCGAGCAGGGTCCAGGGCTCGGGAAGGTCGAGGAGGATCGCCTCGAGACCGGACTGCGCGAAGCCCTCGCGAGCGACGTCGCGCTCCTCGAAGGTCACGCGAGCCTCGAGACCCACGCGGCGAAGGTTCTGCCGCGCCACGTCGAGGAACTCCGGACGCCGATCGAACGAGTAGACGGCCCCGGTCGGCCCGACCGCGAAGGCGAGGGCGACGGTGAGCCATCCGCTGCCGCTGCCCGCCTCGGCCACGCGAGCTCCGGGTCCGACCCCCGCGAGCTGCAACAATCGTGCCGAGTCCTTTTGGGTCACGACCTGCGCGCGCCGGTCGAGGATCGCGAAGAGGTCGGCAAGCGACGGGCGGAGCGCCCGGTACCGACGTCCGGCCCACTCGAAGGCCCCGCCCGCCTCGGCTCCGATGAGGGGGGTGAGGTCGACGACCCCGCGTCCGCCGACCGAGCGGGGCCCGGGCTCGAGGGGCAGGACGATGACGTCGCGCTCGGAGGCCCAGAGGAGCACCAGCTCGCCGGGTTTCCAGGCGCTTCCGTCTCCCGTCATGACCGCTGCCGGCTCCGGGGAGCTCGGTCGCCGCATAAGCGTAGAAGCGGGCGCGCTGGGCCCTCGGGGGCGAGCGCCCCTCGCCGCGCGCCGAGAGGCGGGAGTGTTTTATTGGGACGAAGTTCGGGGGCCCCGCGTGTCGGGAGTAGCTAACGCCTCCGACGGTGCGGGCATAGTGTAGTCTGGTTATCACATAGGCTTGCCAAGCCTATAACTCGGGTTCAAATCCCGGTGCCCGCACTCCTATCCGAGCTACTCGCGGATACATTTGCCACTTCGTCCCCGCCCGGCTCGACGGGGGCTCGTGGCTGGATCGGCTCAAAACGGCGCTTTTGGAAGTATCGTACCTCGCGCTCGGTCAGCGACCTGAGCGCGCGGCGGCTCGCGTAGGCGACGGTCGTCTCGGCCTTCGAGTGGCCCGCGACCTCCTGGATTGCCGGGAGCGAGACCCCTCGATCGAGCATCGCGTCGATCATCCGGTGGCGCCCGCGGTGCCAACTGAAGTTCGGGACGCCGGCGGCGCGGCCGATGTCCTTCGCGAGCTTCCCCATCATGCCGTACGAGACCGGGCCGCGTCGCGCGGTGAACAGCGCTGAAGCGTCCGATCGGATGCGGTAGGTCTCGACGTAGCTGGAGATCTCGCGCCACGTCTCGGGGGCGAGGTAGAGCAGGCGCGGGCGGTCACCCTTCCCGCGGCGCACTAGGACGCCCTTCCCGCCCGCCGGAGTGTCGACCAGGTCGGAGAGCTTCATCTGGAGCATCTCGTCGCGGCGGGGCCCCTGGTCGAGGCTCAGGAGTAGCATCGCGCGGTTCCTCGAGTTGACCGCGGGATCGACAAATCGAACGGCCCGCAAACGGTCCTCGTCGTCGGGCCCGAGGAGATCCATCAGGACCGGGGCGTGGCGGCGGAAGTAGGACAGCTTCCAGCCGAGGTGGTTGAACCGGCTCCAGAGGTTGAGCTCGCGGACGTAGTTGTTCAGGGTCTTCGGGTGGGTGCCTCGCTCACGGCAGCGCGCGACGAACTCGATCACCGCGTCCTCGTTGAGCAGCTCGGGCGCGAGCCCCAGCCCCTTGTCCTCGGCGAAGTGGACGAGGTAGCGGACCGACTTCTGGACGGTCCGTAGGCTGTGGCCCTGGGCGAGGCACCAGGAGCGGTAGCGGGCAAAGTCGATCGTCACGCGGAATCGGAGGGTCCGGAACGGACGGTTGCCCTCCTCACCTTCCTGCGCCAGCGCGCCCTTCTATCGGTCCGTTCGACCGGCTGTGTTTGCTTGAGGATTTTGAAGCGCCAGTAGCCGTGCGCCGTCGAGAAATGAGCCTGGAGCGCCTTCACCGTGCGACCCCCGTGCAGGAGACCTTCGGGCAGACCTTGTGAATCCAGGAGTCGGGACCGCCGACGTGGGGCACGCTGAGAGCCTCCTGGGAGTCGGCGATCGGGAATCCGCAGACGCCGCAAGGGTCGGATGCGCGCCGGGTCTCGACCGAAGGTCGGTCCCAGCGCTCGGGGGCTGGACGAGGGACGTCGCTGATCACGACTCGGGCCACCTCTTCGCTTTGTAACGGGCCCAGGCCTCGTCCTTGGCCTTGCGAAGGTCCGTCAGCGCCATCGACCTGGCCTGCCTCGCTGGTGCGAGCAGCCCGTCCAGCTTCCGAGACTCCGCCCGTAGCAGCGCGTCGCGTGTGAGCCGGAAGTCGGCGAGTTGAGCCTTCACTCGACGGGCGGTCGCGGCGAGTTCCGACTTCGCTTCGCGGACCTTGTTCGAGTACTCGGCCTCGATCCGCGTCGAGGCTGTCGCGGCGTCGGCCTTCGCGACGGCGGTTGCCCGGGAGAAGACCGCGCCTTCCTGCTTGTGCTTCGCCTCGAATGCGACTCGAGCAGCCTCGTACTCGGCGAGTTCGTTGTCCCACGGGTCGGTCATGGTACGACCTCGAAATCGACGATGTAGACCGCTTGTTTCGGGTCCCACTCGCCGTGGAGGTCCTGCCACTGGAGAACGAACTCCTCCAGGCTCGAGCAGCCTTCCCGAAGGACGGCCTCTGCGGTGATCTCGCCCAGGAGTTCGGAGCGAAGGTCGGTCACTCGTATCTGTGGGTCAGCCGGGTCCGCAGGGAGGCGTCGACTTGACCGAACTCTGTAGACGCCCCCGACGCGGACATGGGGCCTCTTCCAGATTCGCCGAGTCTCGGTCTTCTCACCAGCTGAGATCTTCCCGATGTTGGCCCGCGTGAAGATCATCCTCGGGTCACCTCGAAGACGATCTCGGCGGTGCGTCCAGCTGCACGACGACGCCGGCGAGTTGGCCGGGGAGTGGGGTCCAACTGGGCAGCCCGCACCTGCGACAGAGCGAGCACAAGGTCCCGTGGCATCCGTCCGAGGCGACCCAGACCGTGGCCGGATCGGGGGCGCAGCCGAACAGGGCGCACGCGAGGGTCCGAAGGAGCGTCGGACGGCCCGGCAAGACTCACTCCGCTTCGACACCCCCCAGGATGTCGGCGATCGCGCGCTTCACCGCGCGCGTCCAGGCCTTGCTCAGCGCGAAGTGCTCGCGCTGGGAGAGCGGGACCGCGTGGCCCGGCTTGAAGTCGACCGTTCCGGGGTGGCCCTTGTCGCGAGTCCGCTCGGGGATCTCGGAGAGACGGCAGGAGCCGATGTTGTCGACGAACCGCGCGCCCTTCGAGACTCGGACCCGAACTCGGAAGCGGTAGTCGAACTGGCCCTCATCCGCGAGTTCGACTCGCCCCTCCTCGATGTCGCGCTCCTGGATCGAGAGACCGAACGGGAGTGCGAGGCGAGTTGCGCCCGTGCGGTTCATCTCCCTGTGCCCGTCGAGGATGTCGAAGCAGGCCGGGTCGGCGAGGATCTCGTCACGGAGTTTCAAAAAATCGTTCCAGACGGCGCAGGCTTCTGCGAGGCCAACCTCTGGACGAACCACCAGGGTCGCCGAGCTCGGCGAGGCGTCCTCGTGGTATCGGAACCGCTTGGCGATTGCCGCCCGCTCCTCATCTCGGACCTCGTTCCCGTCCTTGAAGTCGGCGCCGCTCATCGGGCGCTCCGGCGGGTCGCTCGAAGACGGCGGCCGTACTCGCGGCAGCGCGCCTTCTGCTGCTCGCGGTAGACCGGGTCATCCCGGTACTTCCTCCGCTTGTTCGCCGCCATTCGACGGAGGTAGCGTTCCGACCGGGTGTACCGGCGTTTGGTTGCGTCCTTTGCTCGCGACTTCTGCCGCGCGAGCTCGTCGCGCGCCTGCCACTCCGGGTCCATCTCCTTGAACCGGATCCACTCGGGGCGGTTCACGGGGCCTCCGGTCCGATCGCGAAGCGGCGGACGTGGCGGCCCTTCGAGGTGCGGAACTTCGAGGGCTCGTCACCGATCACCCGGAGCCAGCCCTGCGCGCAGAGACGTCCGAGAGGGGCGCCGAGGTTGGCGGTGAAGAGTCCGCGAAGGCGGAGGTCTTCGACGGTGAAGCCGGCGGGGCCCGAGCTGCGCGCGAGTTCGAGGATCTCAGGGACGACCTCTCCAGGACGGATCCAATCGTCGAGGGTCGCCGTTGCGCTCACGCGTCAGGCCTCCCGCGCCAGAAGACCATCCACGCGGCCCAGGCAGAGACCGCCCAACCCACGGCTGCGCCGAGGGCGAGGTTGTAGAGCGCGCCCCAGTTCTCGTTCCCTGGCGGGAGCCCGAGGTAGAGCGTGGCGACGCCAACAACGAAGACGAGGAGGAAGTTGACCGAGAGAACGAGCCCCGAGAGCCGGAGGGACCGGTCGGCTCGGTTGCGGGCGAGCTTCTCCCCGAGAGAGTAGACATGCAGGCCTCCCTCGGTCGTCTCGTGCGTCGAGATGTCGAGGAAGGTGCTGATCGCGCCGGGCTCGGGGTCGGCGCTCACGCGGGGACCCCATCGGAGAGCTCGAGTTCGGGTAGGCCAGTAACCCGTCGGATGAAGTGGTCCCAGGTCTCCTCGGCGCCGAACCCCTTCTGCTTGAGGGGGCGCAGCTCTTCGACAGTCTCGCGCCTGAGGCGAATCGTGGTGTTCTGGGCCGACCCATTCCCTTCTCCCTCGGTCGCGGCGTACCCTCGGTGTTCCTTCGGGACCATGGGTGATTACAGTATTCCATAATCACCGCTGTATTTAGTCTTTATCGGCGGACCGTTGTCGCCCGTGGGTGCCCGGGAAAAAGCGCTCGACGACCGACTACGAGCGGGTCGGGGTCACGATCCCTCGGAGGATCCACGACGAGATGCTCGAGATCATGAGGGCGGATCCACGGTGGTTCGACCGCGTGGAGTTCGTCCGAGAGGCTCTGAAGGAGAAGATCGAGCGCTGGAAAAAGGAGCACCCGCTTGGGGCGCCGCCGGGAGCGGTCCGTCGACGGGAATGATCCCGAACCAACCTTCCCGCGGCCTGCTCTCTCGTTGGGACCGAATGCCCCGGGCCCACCGCGACCGACTACGCGCTTACGCGCTCCGGAGCCTCGCGCTCCTCCTGGTCTTCATCGGAGCTCAAGTAGCGGTAGGGGCTGCTCTGCTCGAGCCGTACACGACCTGCAGCGACTTCAACGGGACCACGTCGTGCTACACCTCGGGCACGGTCCTGTCCAACCTACCGGCGGCGGAGTCGGT
Source organism: Thermoplasmata archaeon (assembly GCA_035945735.1). Taxonomy (GTDB): domain Archaea; phylum Thermoplasmatota; class Thermoplasmata; order Lutacidiplasmatales; family UBA184; genus JAKIVR01. The sequence continues at coordinate 24,402 of DASYZY010000123.1, read as the reverse complement.
GGCGATCATCGGGCTCGAGATCGTCCTCTTCGCGTTGCTCGCCCTCTCGGCGTCGGCCTTCCTCCTCGCGAGGAGCGTCCTTAGGCAGTTCGATTAACGCCTGACCGCCGGAGTCACAGCGGACCAGGCCTTCTCCCGGGCGGCGCTGACTTCAGCGCCGATGGACTCTCTGAAGTCTCGGTTCTTCTTCTCGCCGGCGCTGACGAGGACCCTGAGGACGAACTCTCTCACCTCGAGGGGTACGTCGGGGCGGCCTTTCACGAAGTCGTAGATCGCGAGCGCCGATTCCCGGGCGCCCTCCCAGAACTGCAGGTCGAATCGGTTCATGCGGTGCGGACCTCGGCCCCCGCTCTTTGAACCGACGGGGAGGGTTGCCGAAACAGCGTCGGACGGTCTTAGGGGCGGCCGTCAGCCGAACCCCGTCGTCGCCGAGCAGCGCGCCTCGTGGCGATCGCGGTCGGAGCGCCGCCCCCACGCCGAGCCGCACTTCGAGCACTTCCAAGCGGGCGCGCGCGCGCCCCTTACTACGGGTCCGCCGGCGGTCGCGCCCTCAGAAGAAGGATTGTCGACCCGCTGGCCGAGGCGGCGAGCCTGGTATACGCGCTGCTCCTCCAGCTTGAGGCGGATCCGCTCGTCCTGCATCTCGGTCTTCGCGGCGGTGTACGCGTTCCAGAGCTTTCCGCGGAGAGGGGCCCACTCGATCGGCGACATCTCATGCTGGCGGAACGGGAGGAGTCGGGGCCGCTCGAGGTCGAGCTGCACGGTGGGAGTATGCACCTCGGCAAGGCCCCTCCGCCGGACCAGGAGTCGGTACGACGCGAGGGCCTTCACCTCCGGGTCGAGGGTCAGCATCGAGTGGCAGCAGAAGACCACGATCGCGCCGCGCGAAGCGAGAGTCCCGAGGACCTCCCCGACCATCTTGGTCTCGGGCGACATCGCGTCGCGGCCGCGCGCGCCCCACATCCCCTCGTCATAGAGGAAGCCGTTTCCCCGCTCGCAGCCGATTACGTACCGCGCGAGGTCCGGCCCGCTCCCCGCCACGCGGTTGCGGACCTTCGCCGGGGTGAACGTCGGGTCGAGCTCCTGGAGGATCTCGAGGCCCAGCGTCGACTTGCCGGCCCGGGTCGCCCCCGCGTCGACGCCGTCGGGGCTCCCGGTCCGGTCCGCGTCGATCACGATCACCAAGTCGCGGCCGGCCTTCAGGCGCGCGCGCCATCGGCCGATCCAGAACTTCCAGATCTCCGCCCGGGTGGGGCCCTCGTCGACAGGTCCCCTCGAACGATAGAGGAGCGAGAAGCGGGGGCCAGAAGGGTCGAACAGCGGGTTGTGGCTCATCGGTCCCGGTCGCTGGAGAGCTCGGGGGCGAGGACCCAGTGGCGGGCCTGCTCCTCGCGCATCGCCCGGGCGGACGCCTCCATGACGTGCTTCGAGAGGAGGTTCCGGTTCCGCTCCCCGCGGTAGAGCAGCTCGCGCGGGATCTTCCCGGAGAGCCACGCGGCGTCGGTGGGGTGGGGGATGCAGAGCGTGGCGCAGCGGTAGTCCTTCGGGCCCGGGCCGAGGAGGAAGAACCAGATGTAGGCGTCTTCCTGCCAGCGGCCGAGGGTGATCACGTTGATCCGAGGGAGGAGCCGGGCGCGCACCTCATAGGCGACCTGGAGCGCGTTCCCGTGGCCCGGCCACCAGGCGAGGTCCTTCGGGAGGGTCCCGATCAGGCGGAGGAGCGCCTCCTGCTCCTGCTCGATGCCGGGGAGGTCGGGACGACCCCCGCGGACCACCGGGACCTTGTAGACGTCCTCTCGCTCCCACGGGGGGAGTTCGATCTCGGGGTGGATGTCCCCGTCGCTCACTTGCCCTTCCCTCGCGACTCGGGCGGGGTCGGGTTGGTCGCATCCGCGTCGACCTCGGCCTTCGTCTCCGAGGAGTAGGAGTACTTCGAGGTCCCCGGGGGTCGGTAGTCGACGCGCCGAACGCCGCGGCGCTCGAGTCGGTCCATCAGCTCGCCGGGGTCGAACATCGGGTCGAGCGATCGGGTCGAGAGCTCACGGACGCCCTCGAGGACCTCGGGGGCTCCCCCGAACTGTTCCATCCGGTCGTGGACCGCCTGGATCTCCTCGGCCTTCAGCCAACTCTCGTGGTCGAGGCGCGCGCTCTGAACGACCAGGGCAGTGCGGCAGCGCTGGGCCTCGCGGCCGAACTCGGCGGCGCTCGAGACCCCGCGGATGTACATGTCCGGCCCGACGAAGTCGGGAGAGCCGAGGGCGGCGACCCGGGCCTCGCCATGTCGGAGGCCGAGGAAGAACCCGCGGTGGGCCCAGTCGTCCTCTTGGAGGGTCTTCTCGAGGCGCTTAGCCTGGGGTGCCGGTCCGTGGCCGTTCGGCTCGTTAGGGTCGGGTGGATCCAGACGCGCCCGTACGGACTTGCGCCACGGGAACCAGACGGTAGAGGGCCTCACGGTCTTCACCTCGAGGCGCGCGCCGCCGCGGCCGGGCCAGCCGGCGTACTCGCCCTCGATCGGGAGTTTCCCGTGCGGAAACTCGTAGCGGACGAGCGTCGGGCGGTCGGTGAGCTCGGTTGGCTTCCACTTGACCCGTACCCCGAGCAGGCGATACCAGGCCGCGCCGGGGCCTCCGATCCCAAGCCCCTCTACGAGCTCCTCCTCCTGGCCGGTGGTCCCCCCGCCGTAAACGCGGACCGGGAGCAGCTCCGACACTGGCTCCCCGCGGGTCGTCGCCTTCGCGATCGGCCCGCGGAGGATCCGCAGCGGGACGCGGTTCTTCCGAACGAAGATCCAGAAGACGCACCCCCAGAGGAAGATCGGGAGCAGGAGGACAAGCGCGAGGCCGGCTACGCCGACGTCGCCGAGCCAGTAGAGGAACCCGACGAAGTCCGCGAGCACTCCCACGAGGATGATCACGGTGACGAGCAGCGCGAACGCCGCGGCCCACATTGCCGTCGAGACGTAGCGCATCCGACGGAGGAACCATTCGCCGGGAGCGAACCCCGAGAGGAAGACGACTATCCCGACGGGGGTCATGGCGGCCAGCCAGCCGATGAGGCCCCCTACGGTCTCGGGGATCGGGATCCCCGTCCCCGGCGTCGCGATCCTGAACTGAAGGGAGAGGCCGAGGACACTGACGCTCAGGTTCGCTGCCGAATTGGGCGTCGTGAAGACCGGGGGCACGCTGAGCCCGAACCGCTGGATCTCGCCAGGGTTCGCCGGGACCGTCGCGTTCGACCAGACGACGTCGACCTGGACCGGGACGGACCGGCTGACCGTCGTGTTGTTTGGCCCGGGCGAGCTCACCGTCTCCGAGCCCCAGCGGAACTCCTCGACGTCGAACGTGACGTTGGAGCTCGGGACTGGGTCGGGGGTGAACAGCGTGACGATCAATTCGTCCCCGGGGAGGGTCGCGCCCTGCTCGAGGATGCAGGAGTCGCCCGTCTGCGGGTCGGCGTACTGGATCCCGACGAGGGCGTGGCCGACCGGGGAGACCTCGCCGAACAGGCCGCCGGCTGCGCATGGGCCGCTGGAGGATGGGGGCGGGAGCGGGGAGACGGTTGACGCGGTGGCGCTTGCCGTCGCGGCGACCAAGGCCGCGAGCAGCAGGAGGACGAGGGCGAACTTCAGCGTCGGCGGCGCCGTCGGTGACCATGACTCATGGTCCCGCGGCGACAGGCTCGCGTACAGCGGCCTGCGTGGTCGCCCTTCCCGTGCGGGTGCGCGTGGATCTCTTCGTAGTGGCCGCGTACCGGGTAGCGGCGCCCGCGGTCGGACGTCGCCCGGTGAGGTCGGACGTATTCTCGGAGTTCACCCCCAGGCCGTTCGGCCGCTCGTTCGCGCGACACTTTGTTGATCGTCCTGCCGTAAACCTCGGCGCCCCGGCGGCCGTACCGTCGGTCGAACTCGCGGAGTTCGCGGGACCGAGTCCCGCTTCCCCGGTACAGGCGTCGCCGAGGGCGCCGCATGATCAGAGGCCTCCTAAGAAGTGCAGGAAGTTCGAGCCGATGTCGCCGACGTTGAGCCCGAAGACCGCGTAGAGGAAGGCCCCGCCGAGGACGAACGCCAGGAAGAGGAGGATCGCGCCTCCAGCGGCGCTCCCGCGCCCGCTCGAGCGCATACGCCGGGGCGGGTGGTCGAGAGTGTCGCGCTCAGCGAACTGGAACGCGATCCAGACGATGAAGACAATCGACACAAGCGAGTCGACATACAGCGACTCGATCAGCGGAATGTTGCCGGCCCAGGCGAGCCAGGAGGGGACTGTCTCACCGAAGCTGGGCGCGAGCGAGACGGCGTTGATGAGGGTCTCGGCAAGGATGAGGACGCCGATCAGGAGCCCGAGGATGAGGCTGATCCGGCGGGCCGTTCGGAACTCCATCGGACTATCGGCACCCCCTCAGAAGGCGTTGTACGCCGTCTTCCCTGCGCCCCAGAGGAGCAGGACCACGAGCCCGAGCAACGCGATGAGGCCCACGACCCCGATGACCACGATCAGAGTCACGATGATCGGGGAAAGCGGGCCGAAGGAGCTGGCCGCCTGGTTGGCCAGGTTGAACAGCCAGTTGAAGGGCGTCAGGACATCGACGACGATGGACTGGACTCCGCCGGCGATTGCATTCTCGACCGCCGAGATAGCCCCCGCTATCGCAGCGAGGACTGCTGACGCCAGGTTGGCGAGATACGTCTCGAGGAAGGGCAGGAGATTGGTCCAGATCGCCGAGATCGAGTTCAGGATGTCCTGACTGACGCAGGAAGCAAACTGCGACGGGCTCTCGATGCAGGCGAAGCCACCTCCTCCGCCCGGAAGTCCCGCGTTGCCGCCCGGGCACTCCCCGAGGAGTTGCTCCAGCCAGTTGCAGCCGAGGACCTCCTGCGGGTGCGGTCCGATTGGCCCGAAGGCGTTCCCCGGGCCGCCGCCTTGCGCCGGGGTCGTGGCGTAGAGGTAGGCGGCGCCGGCTCCTTCCCAAGCTGCCAGGCTCACCACGACCACGAAGACGATCTTCTCGGCGCGAGACCAGTTGCTCCACAAGCGGGCCTCCTACTCGCCTTCCTCGACCTCGTCGATCTCCTTGTTCGCCTCGGCGGTTGACTCGCGCAGTACGAGCCACGCTCCCCCGACGGTGATGAGGACGACGAGGACCACGATCCCGACGGTGATGATCGGGGCGAGCGGTCCCCACATGTTGACCCACGCCGTCAGCGACGCCCACGAGGTGCTGATCGCGGTGGCAGGGGCCTGGAAGATGGTCGCGAAGAGGTTCGAGATCGACGAGAAGATGTTGCCGAAGAAGGACTCGATGCCCGTCAGGATCGACGAGAAGAACCCCCAGATGAGGTTGGTGATCTGGGAGACGATGTCTCCTCTCAGCGTCCAGGGCACGGTCCTCGCCTCGGCACCGGCGGGCTCAGCGGCGGTGGCTCGCGACCCACTTCTTCGTCTTCATCGCGGCGAAGACGATCGCCACGACGAGCGCGGTCAGCAGGAAGATCAGGAATGCGATCACTCCCGCGCTGACCAGGTCCGCGCCCTCGTAGACGACCGCCCAGGCGTAGGCGCCTGCCGAGACGAGGACGAGGAAGAACAGCGAGATCACCAGCCACCCGACGTGGTGTCCCCTCCAGCCGTCTACGCCTCGGAAGTTGCGGCGCAGCCCCCGGCTCGGCAGACCGAAGATCGGGTGGCCGACTGCGCGCGAGGCCCGGCCGTCCTTCCCTTCGACGGCGATTGCCGCGAGGAACAGGATGAAGGTGGCGATCACCCCGACCACCAGGATGATCTCCGTCGCCTGCGACGGAGAGGCGAACCAGCCCGGGGCGAAGAAGCCGAGACCGAAGGCGAGGCCGATCGAGGTCAGGCCGAGGACGATCGCGGCGAGCGCGAAGTGGAACGTGCGAGCCATGTTTCTACCCCCCTCGTCCCCCTCAGCGGACCCGGGACGCAGCTCCTCGGCGCTGCGCAAAGGCGACCGTCCCGCCGATGCCCATCAGGCCTGCAAACCCTCCGACGATCCACCAGAAGTTGAACGCGAACCAGCCTGTCGTGAACAGCCCGGGCGTCGAGCTGATCCCGATCCATTGGGCTTCGGTGTAGACGATCGTTCCGACCCAGCTCTGCCCGGTGGTCGGCGCGACCGAAGCGATGACCGTCGTGTAGTTGCCGATGTTGGTCTTCGTCTGATACGTTGAGAGGTAGCTCGAACCGCCGAAGTTCACGGCGATGTACTGCCAGGCCGCGAGCCGCGGGACGTCGACCAGCTTGAACGCGCCGTAGGTGAGCCCAGGCGCGATCGGAAGGCCGAAGGCGAAATTGTAGGAGACCTGCTCGGAGCCGTTCGAGAGCGCGGACTCGGTCAGGCTCACGTTCCCCGAGGGGAGGTCCGAGGCGCGCTGGACGAGCGCGACCGTGTAACTGCCGCCCGAGACCGAGCTGTAGGCGAACGACGGGTTGAGCGCCGTCAGGTTCGCGTTCCCGGTGTAGGAGGCGCGGGCGTAGGTCCCCGGGTTCGTCCCCCAGACGCTGTTGCCGAGGGTCAGCGGCGCGGTGCCGAAGGCAAGACCACGGAGTTGCACCGTAATCGAAGTCGACGCCTGCTTCGCGAGCGAAATCGCGATCGTCAGTGTTAGGCTCGCCGTGGCGCCCTTGCCGGTGTAGTTGAGTCCGATGCCCGAGTACGTCTCTTGTGCGAGAGAGAAGCTGACGATCCCCGAGCTACCTACCCCGAGCTTCCAGGCAGTAGCTCCTGCAACAGCTCCGTTCACCGGCTGACCGGTGGAGGAGACGTAGACCGACTGGTAGGCCACCGAGGCGTTGCCGAGCTCAAGGCTGGCTGAGCAGGTCGCGCACGAGCCACCCGAGACAGTCATGATCGCAGTGACGTAGTCGAAGGTCGGGTTGCTCGAGGGCCAGCTCGCCGAGGAGATCGCGGAGGTCGTGCTCACGAGGCCCTGGCCCGCGCCGTTCGAGGTGTTCACGACCCACTGGAGGGCCGTCTGGCCGTTCACCGTAGGTGCCGTCTCCGTAGAGGTTCCGCCGGCGGACATCCCGCCCATGTTGCCGAGGTAGCTCGTCTGGTTCCAAGGGGTGGTCCCGGAGACTTTGTCGTTCTGCAGAATGCCCGGAGCGACGATTCCGCCGGGGTTGATCGAGAAGGGGGTTGGGACCCGCGGATCCGTGGCGGCGCTCAGGTTGCCCTGGCCGCTCGAGGCGGAGTACTCGAGCGGGTTCCAGCCCGCAAGATGCGTCGAGAAGGTGGTGTTGCCCTCCATCTCAGGATTCGGCTCGATGACCGCGCCGTTGTACGACTGCGGCGTGTAGGCGCGCGCCGGAGGGGATCCGAACGCGACGAAGGCGATCCCAACGACCAGGACCGCGACCGCGAGGGAGACTGCCCTCGCTCCAGCTCGCCGAAGTCTTCGCGCCTCGCCCGATTCCGCCTTCATCCGCGTCCTGCGCGGAGGACCTGGCGCGGCTTGCTGAGGGCCGGGCGTCAGGCCCTCAGCGGACGGGACTATGCCGTACCCCCCACAGATAGGTTTCGCTCGGTCCGCGTCAGCGGCGGAGGGCCACCACGCCGACGACTGTCGTCCCGGCCGCGAGAGCGAGGAGCGGCCACCATGTCCCCAGGAACGAGAGGAACCCGGAGCTGAGGAGCAGCCCGCCGGGAGTCGCGATGATCGCCGCCCAATCCGTCGCGTTGTACGTGACGGTAGCCGAGTAGTTCCCGGGCACCGGCGCCGTCAGCGGGGTTGCCAGGATGACCTGCCCGGGGCGAGTGTAGTTCGGCAGGACGTTCATCGAGCCAAGGCTCGCGCTGGAGTAGAAGTACGACGGGACCGCCTGGATGTCGCCGAGTTGGAAGGTCCCGTACTGCAGCGGGGGCGCCGACGCCAGCGCGAACGGCGCGAAGTAGGTCACCCGCTCCGACCCGGATGGAAGCGCGACAGGGGTCGCACTGGCCCCCGAGAGGAGATCCATCGGCTGGGCCACGCTCAACCGGTAGGTAGGGCCGGCGAACTCGGCTATGCCGATGTTGGGGGAAAGGGCCGAGAGGTTGACGAAGCCCATCGAGACGCTCGGGCTCACGACGGTCTTCCCCCAGTCCAATGAGCCGAGGACCACGGGGGACTGGCTGAGCTCCATCGCCGTCACCGTGACGTTGTAGGTGTACGACTCGGCCGGCGGCCACTCGGGGAGGAAGAACTGGATGACCACCTGGATCCCCTTCGAGGCGTTCAGCGAGTTCCAGAAGTTGACTCCCGGCCACCCCGCGCTGATGTACGGGTAGTCCATCGACGCGAGCGACGTCGAGACCCAGGAAGACCCGCCGGGCAGCGGGTACGACTGCGTCCCGACCTCGGTCGCCTGGTATTGCGGGGTGAACGCCGCTGCCCAGTACCCCGCGTAGGTCCCGTTCGTGACGAGAAGCTGCGCCGTGCACGCGGGAGTCGCGTTCTGATAGGGACAGCGCGGCCCGTCGAACCGGAACCCCAGCGAGAGATAGTCCTTCGACGGGTTCGCCGAAGGGAGCGCGGAGTACGGGATGTCGTACTCGATCCCAACGTTCTGTGAGCTCTTCGAGCTCGTGTTCAGGCTCGCCTCGATCGCTGGGAGTCCATGCCACGTCGTCGAGAAGAGGCGCGTCACCGAACCCGGCGCGAGATTCGGCTGCCAGAACCACGCCGACGGCTGGTTCCACTCCGTCAACCCGACGGTGTCGTTCTGAAGGACCGCCGAGGAGATCCCCGTCGGGTCGACGAAGTATGGGTCGCCGGTATGCGGGTTGACCTCGGCGTTGAGGCCAGTTGCCGGGGCGTACTGGAGCGCCGGCCACGACTCCTGGTGTCCGGTGAAGGTGACGTTGCCGGAGATCCACGGGTCAGGTTCCAGACCGCCCCGGGGTGAGTAGGCAGCCGTCGATGGCAGCGTAAGAACGAGAAGGACGAGGGCTGTCACCCCGATTCCCGGCGCCCGATGGTCCATGCCCTCTCTCGAGGGCCGGGCGTCGCACCGAGGGCCGCGCCGCGGCCCTCAGCGAACGGGAGAGGGCCGAACCCCCCCAATTCGGTTTCGGTGCCGGCGGTGCTCAGCGAGATGCCACTTCTTCGCCCTGTAACCGAGCGGGAGCTCCTTCCGACACTCGTGGCAGCGCTGGCGACCGGACAGTTCCAGTATCTCGGTCACCGCAGCCTCCGGTGGCGGGAGACGGCAGCCAGGGCCACGACGCCGAGCAGGCCGGCCCCCGCGCCGATCCAGGTCCAAGGGATCGCTGAGGAGCCGTCGGGCTGAAGGAGGAACCCGCCCGAGCTGTTAGTGCCCGTCCCCGAAGGGGGCGCGGGCGACGCTCCCGAGCCGCCGGTGCCAGCGATCGCAGGCGCGCGGCTGCTGTCGACCAGGAGTACCGACTGGGGCCCGAGCATGTAGACGAGCGAAGGTGGGGCAGCCGTCCAGCTCATGACCGATGGCTGGAGCGTGTTGTTGTCCCAGTAGACCGATCGCCCTCCAGACGCTCCCTCCATCGAGACCGGCAGTGTCACGATCTCAGGCGTCGTCGCGTTGCCGTTCACGACCACCACTGAGTTCGTCGAGTTGCTCTGGAGGAACTGCGCCACGAGCGGCTGCGTCGACGGCGCGACCGAGGTCTGATTCACGCTCACCGGTCCCGAGGGAATCAGGTCGGCGAAGGCGGAGTACCAAAAGTACGTAGGCCGGAGGTAGAGGCCCGACCCATTCACCATGCCGTAGGTCGACCCGCTTGGAGCCCAATACTGGAAGAACAGGACGTGCGGAGTGCCAACCGCGATCGCGTCGAGCAGGTCGCCAGCCGTCAGTACGAAGTCCGGGTAGGAGCTCGTGTAGCGGGAGAAGTGGGCGGGATCGGCGCCCGAGATCGCGTTATCCTCGTCGATCCAGACGGGCAGCGAGCAGCTGCCGCAGCCGAACCTGATCCCAGCCCTGACCTTCGGGACGTTCGTGGCGGGGTTCGCGCCTGTCGACGTGAGGACGTTGTAGAACTGCTGGAGCCCCGCGCCCGCGACGTCCTGGGAGTTGGCCGAATATGAGTGACACGCGATCGCCGAGAGGTTAGGTCCGTTGATCTTCGCCACCTGCTGCACGTAGGAGTCATTCGAGCACTGGTCGTCCTCGAGGCCGATGATCCTCGCACCCGGGACGATCGCGCGGATCACAGGGACCAGCTGCTGGACCTCCTGGGCGTACTGCAGCCCCGTCGGCTTCGACGAGTCGGATGTGGCCCACGTCGACCAGGCCTCACCCCAGTGCTTCCAGAGCGATGGCTCGTTTCCGATGGAGTAGTACGCGGGCTCGATGTCGTGGATCTGCAAGAACTGAAGCGCGGAGCGCACGTCGCCCGCCGAGTCGGTCTCGCCGGGCAGCTGGAAGACAAAGGTGCACGGGGAGCGGAGCTCCTCGCAAAACTGCCAGTCGGTGAGGACGTTGATCCCGATAGTGCCGGCCGTCGCGCTGCTCGCCCCCGGCGTCCAGGTCTCGTTCGCGCTCAGGTTCGTCGAGTCCATGCCGTCGGCGAAGCGGAAGACCTGGAGCGGGGTGGCGTTCGTATCGGCGCGCAGCGCGGGCGTCGACGGGTTAGCCCCGAACTGGCCGACCGCACCCCAGAATGTGCTCAGGTTGAGCGTGTAGAGGGTCGAGCCGATCGTAATCGAGTCACCGGCTGCCGGGTGGGCTGCTGCGGCCTGGGGCGATGTGAGTATCGGCCCGGTCAGGAGGACCCCGACCAGGATCCAGAGCGCGCGCATGTGCGGAACGGTTCCTTAGCCGACGGTAGGCAGGTCCAAGGATGCCGCCGAAGGTGCGGCAAACCCGCCCTGACCTTTTTCCGCACGAGCAGTTTCCCGCAGCCGCACCTTCCGAGCGGTTCCGGAGGGGATTCGGAGCCGAACGGCGATCTCGCGCCACTTCAGCCCCCGGGCGCGCAGCTCGCGCACCTTCTGTTCGAGTTCAGGCGTCACGCGCCGCGGCCGGCCCACGGGCCGCCCCGAGCGAGTCCGCCGGCGACCCTGCTTGATCTCCTGCATCGCGACCCGCGTGCGGTCCGAGCGCCGCTGCGCCTCGAACGCTGCGATCGTTGGAAGGATCCCGCGGAGGAGGTCCCGAGCTAGGTTCGAGCTCCCATCCTCGCCGGAGTCGAGCGTCGGCTCCCTGAAACTGTGGAAACCCACGCCTAGGAGCTCGAGCTCCTCTATCGAGCCGATCGCCTTCACGAACGATCGGTCCCGGCTCCAGCGGTCGAGTGCCCAGACGAGGACATGCTCAAACCTGCGGGTCGTCGGAAGGCATGCCTCCTTCCTCAGCTGCTCCCACGCCTCGCGCTCGATCTTGCCCGTCGCCGACGCCTTCTCGGCAAAGACCGCTTCGACAGTCCAGCCGCGGCGGCCGGCGTACTCCCGCAGCTCACGCTCCTGGGCGCCGAGATCCTGGTCCTCGGTGGAAACGCGCAGGTAGAGGGCGACGGGGTCGTTCACTCCGGCACCTGGAGCCGCATGCAGATTCGATCGGCTGCGATCATCCTTAGCCGGCCTCTTAGACCGTGGTGGTTGGCGAGGTGCATGTAGACCGCGGACTTCGCTCGGCTCTGGGGCCGCCGCTCGGGCACACGGTACGTCCATGTGCACTCGCCGACGTCGCACCGGGCCAGAGAGGGATATCCGCCGTTAGACCTCATAGGTTCGGGTCCCGGTGGATTGGGCAGCGACCCGTACCGCTTCGCCATTTCGGCGTTCGGTCCGATTGCTATGTGCGGGGGGTCGAAGATCACCAAGTCGAACGACCCGTCTGGGAATCGGGTGTTCCGACAGTCGAGGACCAGGTTGTCCTGCTTCAGCTCGGAGGTCTCCCCCTTCGCCCTGATGTCGATGAACGTCGCATCCCGGTAGTTCTTGTCGAACCAGACCCCACGGTTGCCGGCGGTGGCGTCCAGGATCCTCACCGCCATTGCCTCCACCGCCTCTCGTTCGAGTCCGACCGGAGCTCGGAGAGCGTGGCGTCGGCCGAACGCTGGAACGCGACGGCGAACGGACGCCGATCGGCCGCCTCTTTGACGATCCGCTCGACCTCCCGCCGAACCTTCCACCCCGGCTCGGAGTACATCCGGACCGCCTCGAGGATCCGCGTCAGCGCCCCGTGCTCAGTGAGCATGAGGTTCTCGAGCTCACGGCGGGTTAGCGACTCGAGGTCGACCTCGGCGCTCACGCTGCCTCCGACTTCGAGCAGGCGGTGAGAACGAGATCGAGGACCGCCCTCGCCTTCATAGGTCGCAGGACGGGGTTCTTCTCTACGCGAGGCTCGATCCACGCGAGGTTCGACGGAGAGTTGCCGAGGGAAGGCCGGTGGACCGTGAACGATCCCTGGCTGACCTCCGCGGCGGCGAACTCGGCGGTGAGCTCGCGGATCGCCTTCTCCCGCGCTTTCTCCTGGGCCTTTGCGTCGTCGGCCGCCTTCGCCTCCTCGAGGAGACGGGCCTCGTACGTCTCGAGCTGGAGGACGCGCTCACGGGCCGTCTGGAGTTCCTCGCGGGTGCGAGCGAGGCTCGCTCCGCCCTGGAGGCGCTCGACGCTGTCGCGGAGGACCCGGCTCAGGACGATGCCGTGGGCCCGGGCCCAGCGGACCATCGCAGCCGGAACTGTGACAGAGAGGGTGACGTTCATCCCAACCCGGTCCCAGTCCTTCTCCGGCCCGTGCGCGATCGACGCCCTCAACCCGGTGTCAACCCGGGTTGGAACCGCCTCAGCGGGGGGCATTCGAGGCCTCCTCTCGACGTGAACCCGGGTTGCAACCCGGGTTGGGCGACCCCTGTTCAACCCGGGTTGGACGGGAGCTGACGGGGCGCCTCCGACTATGGAGCTCTACGCGCGCGTCGGTCGGGACGGGAGGGCAGGGGAGTGCGGGAGTGCGTACGTTCGGTCGGACCCGGGACGGGACGGGACGGGACGGGACGGCGGGAGCGGCAAGGGGACCAGGTTGGAGAAAAACTGACAAGGTTAGACCCCAGAAAGGCGCCGCTGAGCAACGGGGAGGAACACGATCGGGGCGTGGAGGCCGTGGATCTGACAGAAGGAGATCCCGAGCCGATCGTTGACGTAGATGAACTCGTGGCAGAGCGAGCAGGTCGCGGTGACGGGCGGCGGAGCAGAAGCCAGAGACGGCGGAACGAGCCGCTCCCCCCCTTCTGCCCGCCCTGACGTGGCGCCCGCCGAGCCTCGATGTATCCGGGGGGAGAGGGAGCGCCGGCCCGTGAGTCGGCTGAGAGCGTCGCTGATCGCGCGAGCCTCGATCGCAAGGCGCTCAGAGAAAGCGGGGGCGACGGCCGCACCGGGTAGAACGGCCGCGCCCCTCGATGTGGTCGAGGAGTGGTAGATAGGGCGGCGCGAGGAGATCAACTCGCACCGCCAGTTCGGCCGCGGTTGTACCACGCTTCGAGCGCGGCTGCGTTCCGGGCTCTGAACTCGGGATCCTTCCAACGCTTGTCGAGGGTCGCCCGGACGGCGGCTGCGTTCCGGGCTCTGAACTCGGGATCCTTCCAGAGTTCAGCTCGAGGCGTTGGTCGAGGGTTCTTCATCACCTCCCGAGCGTTCAAGAACGGGATCCATCGAGGATGCTCGTTCCGCAGGTGTCGCGGGATCACGGTTGTCGTCGCGAAGGTGTGCCGGCAGTCGGGGCAGCCGAAGGGTTTCCTCCGCTGCAGATTGAGCTCTCGCCAGAACCGGAACTCGAGCGTGATCACTGGAGGCGGGGAGATCTCGCGGAGTCGGTGAACGCCGATCAGCGGACGAGCACCTCCTCAAGATCGTGGATCGAAGCGGGAAGAGCGGCGAGCGGGCCAAGCTCGCGCCAGTAGAGGTTCCAGAGCAGCTCGAAGTCCTCGGGGATACGGTGGCGGCTGAGCCACTCGGAGCGGAGCGCCTCCTTGAGATCACCCGAGCCGCCGAAGCTCGCGGAAACGAGGCGAGCCGCGGCTGCCACTCAAGGCCCCTCGCGAAGTAGCAAACCGGGGTCGAGGTAGGCAAGGCTCCCGAGGTTCAGTCCTCGAACCCCGGTGCCCGCACTCCCATCGGCGCTACCCGCGTGTAGATTCGCCACTTCGAGCTCCGATCCAAGCAAAGGCAGATCCGAGTCACCAGCTAGTCGGAGTCGGCCACCTCCGGCGGGCGGCGCAGTAGCGCGCTGTAGCGGTGCTGGACAATGGTGCGGAGCGAGGAGATGGCTAGCCGAGACGACTCGATCCGGACCAGGTACTTTCGTAGGAGCTCGAGCATGCCCCGGCCCGATGCTCCCGGGTAATTCACGGGTCGGCTGAGGAACCCGGCCAGCACCCCCGAGGGCGAGGCGACAAAGAGGAACGGCGCCGAACGAACGTGGCCCAGGAGATCTGGAAACAGCTCTCCCAACTCCGCGCGCGGAGCCGGCGTACCCCACACTAGCACGATCTGGGCTGGAAAGTTCGTGACGACCCGAGCCACCGCCGAGGGGTCGAGGAAGCTTCGTCTCTGCACCCATCCTTGTTGGGTCAATCTCGTTGCGTGGGAGTCGGCGCGAAGCCTGTCGAGGGCGTCCCTCGACTGCTCACGGAGCGCGTCCTCGAACTGATTCACGTGAAGTCCCACCGCCCGGCGGACGTGCTCGGAAGGTTCGCCCACCGGGCCGGACCGGTCGGTTGGGCGGTGCGCCTGTGAGATCCCCCGTGGATAGGCGCGAACCCCATCGAGATGGGCGATGCGGGCCCACGCACCTTCGAAGTCGAAGTAGGCGAGCACCTCCCCCAACCGTAGGTCCGCGCTCAGGCAGAGGTCCGTGCGACCGAGCTCATCCGGCACGCTGCTCCTTCCCAGGGTTTGGAGCTCGGAGCGAGAGCCCGCGGCGAACACGCCGAACGAGCCTCCTCCAGATGTCCAGGCATGGACGGTAGCCGGCGAGCTTTGCCACAGACGCTCGAGCTCTCGGGACCGTTCCGCATATGCACGCGCCACGACGAAGGCGAGCACGGGCGACTCGACGCAGGCCGCAACGGGGACCTGACGATCGACCAGCCAGCCCCACGCCTCGATCCTCCGGAGGACCGTCTGCCGAGTGCGACGGGGTAGCCGGTCGACCAGGTCAGCGGCCGAGTCACCGGCCAAGAGCGCTTGGGTTACCCGGGCCTCGGCCGGATGCAGCGCCCTCACTCCGAGTGGGCCTCCTCATCGGACCCAGCACGGTCGGGCCATTGAGCGTTCAGAGCGGTCTCCGCCCCCGGGGACGGGGTCCGGGACCGGTCGGCCGATCTCGGACCGTGGCTTTGGCGCCCGTCACGCGAGCCTGCGGGGTCGCCTAGATCAGATCCTCGAACGGATCCGCTCCCTCTCCCGAGTCGGGGCCGCCGTTCTCGGGGGGGCTCGCCGGCGGTCCCTTCTCCTCAGGGGCGGAGCGTCGGAGTCGGATGCGCTGGGCGATCGCGACGCCGCCGAGCGCCACGGCCGCTCCCGCCGCCACCCCGAGCAGCGCCACGGTGAGCGACGGGAGGCCGTTCGCCGGGGTGGGGTGGATCCCGCTGGTGATCGGACCCCCCGCCGCTACGACGGAGCTTCCCTGCGCCTGCTGCCCGGCGCCATCGGTCACGACCACGGAGAGGGTGTACTGCCCGGCCGATCCCTCCGTGCAGCGTTCGCTCGCGATGCCGGTCGCCGCGCAGACGGCGGCTCCCGTCGACCAGTGAAGGGCGTAGCCACCCACGCCGCCGGCGGGCTGGGCGGAGACGACGAACACGCCTCCGACCGCTACCTGCGACGGGGCCGCCACGACCGCGACTCCCAGCGGTTCTCCGCCGGCCGCGATGTACAACGGCCAGATGGCCTGCGCCGTCGTTCCCGCGGCGTCGGTCACCGTCAAGGTCGCTTGGTAGAACCCGGCCTGGGCGTAGGTGTGGGCCGGGGAGGGCAGAGAGCTCGTGGCCCCGTCCCCGAACTCCCAGTAGTAGGCATAGCCCGGTCGGCCGCCCTGGACATGGCTTCCGAAGGAGACCGGCAAGGGGGCCGCACCCATCGACCAGCTTCCGACGATGCTCAGGTTCAGCGCGATGTTCAAGGTCGCCGTGGCGCTGGTGATCGCTCCCGCACCATCTCGTACCGTGACCGCGGCCGTGAACGGGCCGTCGGTGGTGTAGACGTGGGCGATGCGGCTCAGGTTACCCCCCGTGCCTCCATCGCCGAAGACCCAGCTGTACCGGTAGGCCCCCACGCCGCCCGTGACATTGGCGGTGAAGTTGGTCAGCTGACCGAGATCGGGGGCCGCCGGATTCACCGAGAGCGAAACGGAGAGTGCCGGGTCCACTACGAGGCCGAAGCTGGCGTTGGCCCGGCTCCCGACCGAATCGGACGCGGACAGGTTGACGACGAACTTGCCCGCCTTGCTGTAGGTATGGCTCGGACCGGCGGTCGCGCTTGTGCTCCCGTCTCCGAACGCCCAACCGTACTGCTCCGGGGCGACGCCTCCCGAAAGCCCGGCCGAGAACTGGGTCGAGAGCCCCACTTCGGTGGGGTTCGGTAGCGCCGAGGGAGCGGCGACGAGGTCCTGCACCACCTGGACCGTGGTCGAGGCGGTGGCAGAGTCCCCGGCGCTGTCGGTGATCTGGACGGTCACGGTGTAGGTCCCCAGCGCGGAGTACGCATGCGCGGGGCTGGCCCCCGTCCCGGTCGTCCCATCCCCGAAGCTCCAGGAGTAGCCGAACGGTCCGGTGCCCCCGTAGAACGTCGCGGCAAAGGTGTCGACGATCCCCACGTCCGCGACCGCGAGCGTGGCCTTCGCGGCGGCGTCGACGATCGCCGGGTGCGCGGTGAAGATCCAGAGGCTCGGTGAGGCCTCCAGATCGACGAGGACGACCCCGCCGGCCGACGGGTCCCAGGCGAGGCCCGGATAGCTGTCCCAAGGGGGAGCCACGGGTCCCGTGATGTTCGTCCATGTGCTGTTGTACGTGTACGTGAACGTGGTCCCGAGCCCGCTCGAGCCGATGCGGTAGCCCGCCGGGCTCAGTTGAAGGACGGCCCCGAGCTGGGGGTCGTAAGCCGCGATGCTCTCGGACAGGGCGAAGGACAGGTTGTCCATTGGGCCCGAGGTAGCGGTCACATTCGTCCAGTTCCCCGACGAGTACAGCCACGTGCCGCCGTAGTAGCCGCCCTGTTCCCCCCCATCGAAGAGGACCCCGTGGTTCGCCGGGTCGTCCGACATGGCAGGACTGCAGCCGCGGGGCGTGGTGCCCGGGACGCTGGACCAGACGCCCGCGCTGAACCGGTGGGCGGCGTGGGTCGCGCAGTCCGCCATGAGGAGGTAGCCGTCAGTCGAGTCGTACACCGCGACGGTGTCGCTGGAACCGGGATTGATCGGCGCTGCGCCCCCGGCGTGCCACTGGCCCCCGGAGAACTCCCACGTGTCGTTGCAGAAGTTGCCCTTGACGCAGGTGCCTCCCACAAGGACGAGGTACCCGTCCCGTGCGTCGGAGACGAGGCTCGCGTAAGCGCGGGCCGGCGGTGCGGGGCCGACCGAGGCGGAGACGTTTGTCCAGCTCCCGTTCTGGTAGATCCACGTGTCGTTCAGGTATCCGCCCGACGGCGGAGCCGCGAGGCCCCCGAACAGCACGAGGTAGCCGTCGCCGGAGTCGTATGCGACGGCCTGGCCGTATCGGAGGCTGGGGAGCACGGAGGGTGTCGCGTTCTCCCACCCGGCCGACCCGGCTCGTGGGCCGGCAGTTCGGGCCGGGACCGCCGGGCTCGGGAGACCGTGGGAGGGCGCGCTTGTCCATCCCGGCAGCGGTCCGGCTCCGGACCCGGAGCCCGTCGCGCCGATGGACGGTTGAGCGAAGACGGCGAGCAGGGCTAGGCTCGCGAAGACTGCGAACCCGAGCGCCATCGAGGACGATCGGTATCGTTCCTCCGTTCCTCTCTCCGTTTCAGCGTGACGGCAGGAAGGGTTCGCGTCTTGCAGGCGCTTGGGGGTCGGCATCGCCCGACGGACCCGCGCTCCCCTAGTTAATCCGGGGCGCATTTTCTCTCGAAAAAAGTGCCGCGGCGACCCTCGACTTCGCCCGCCCCGACTCGAGCGCCTCCGGCCCGGAACTGGGGCCCGTCGACGACGGTATTCCGTATCGGCGCCTACGACCTCCGGTACAGGCGCGCCGGCCCCGGGGGCGTCTCGTCCCCCGCCGGTCAGCCCACGGCCCGCTTCACCAAGGCGGCGATGCGGGCCTCGATGGCGGAGTTCAGCTCGTGAACCGCGAACCCCACCGGCCAGAACCCCCCGTCGTCCAAGTTCGCCGAGTCGCTGAAGCCGAGCGTCGCGTAGCGCGTCTTGAACTTCGCCGCGTCCTGGAAGAAGCAGACGACGTCGCCCTCGCTGTTGGCGTAGGCGGGCATCCCGTACCAGGTCCGGCACACCAGGCTCGGGGCGTTCGCCCGGACGATGGCGTGGATCCGTTGGCCCTTGCTGCGATCCGGTTCTGGCATTCCGGCGATCTTGGCCAGCACCTCCCGCTCCCCTTCCTCCGGGCTGGCGGCCGCTCGGCGGCGGGACGCGGCCCGCCGCTCTCGCATGTACTCCTTGACCGCCGCCCTCTCGTCGGCGGTCATCCCGGCGCTCTCGGCGCCGGTCTTCCGGGCGCCCTTCACCCCAGGCGTCATGTCCGGACCCCCCCGATGGCCTCGGCGAGCCGCTCCCAGCTCGCTCGCGCACCCGCCGCCGCCCCGTAGCTCAGCATGGCGTCACGAATCTCCTTGGTAGGGAAGGTGCTCGTGAGCTTGAGCCGGGTGACGCCGGCGGACTCGTGCAGGTCGACGGCGGCGGTGAGCTCGCTACCGGGTTGACCTTCCACCTGGAAGGTGTACACCAGGCGGGTGACCGGGTGGACCTCGAGGTACTGGCCACTGAAGGCCACCTCCCGGCCATCGGGCCGTCGCTCGACGAATCGCCAGCGGCCGCCGGTACGTACCTCCATCACGTCGACCCGGAAGGAGCCGCCAGCTTGGGCCCACCACTTGGGGATCAACTTCGGGTCCGTGTAGGCGGCGAACACCTTCGCGGCGGGGGCGTTGAAGCGGTGTTCGAGGACGAGTTCGCGCTCGGGGTTCGCTGCGGCGCCGGTGGGGGTCGTCATGGTTTCCGTTCCTGGTTCTTGATGGGTGTATCGACCAGCTTCGACAGCCGCTCGAGGCGGCCGAGCTGGTCGTACGCGTAACTTCGCATCCAGGCCTCCAGATCCCGGAAGCGATCGGGGCGGAGGGAGTAGATGCGCCGCTGGCCGTCCGATCGCACCTGGACGAACCCCGCCTCGTAGAGGATGCGAAGGTGACGGGAGACGCCGGATTGGCGGAGGCGGACCTTCGCCACGATCTCGTTGACCGACCGCTCCCCATCGTGCAGGATCTCCACCATCCGCCGCCGCATCGGGTCGGCGAGGAGGGCGAAGACGTCGACGCTCACGAACCATGTATCGTCACTGGTGTATATACATGTTACCAGATATATTCACCGCGGCACCGGGAGCGTCTTGCGAGGGCTCGGACCAGGTCGACTCCGACCGGGCTCAGCTTTCGGACTCGGCGGACGGCTCGGGCGCCGCCGGCTCCGGCACCTCCCGCGATGCGGCGAGCGGGGACCCCTGGCCGACGAGATACGGGAAGAGGTAGCCGCCCACGAAGGTCGTGATGAGCGCCATCAGCACGATCGCGCCGAACAGCGCGCTCCCGAACAGTCCGAGCGACACCCCGATCGAGCCCACGATGAGCCCGATCTCACCGCGGGGCATCGCGCCCACGGCGACCGGGAGCGCGGCGCGGAGGCTGCGGAACCGGGCGTAGGCGAACGGCAGGATCCCCAGGAGCTTGCCCAGGATCGCGATCGACGTGAGGAGGCCGGCGAGCAGCAGCAGGCGAGGGTTGAGCAGGAGCCCGACATCGAACTGCACGCCGATCACCACGAAGAACAGCGGACCGAACAGCGCCAGCAGGGCGTCGGAGAGCTGACGGGCGCCGGAGTTCCGGAGCGTCTCGGCGAGCGCGAGCCCGGCGATGAACGCGCCGACCACCACCGAGAAGCCGAGCGCGGCGACGATGGCGACGAGCACGAACAGCACGAGGAAGGGCATCTCGCGCGACTGCCGGAAGCCCGGCAGCCGGAACAGGCGCGGCACGACGAACACCGAGGCGAGCAGGATGACGACCCAGGCGACGACGGCGAAGACGATCCCGCCGGTCACCGCGATCGGGTTGAAGCTGCCCCCGATCGAGGTGAGGACGACCGAGAGCAGGATGAGGCCGGCGACGTCGTCGATCGCCGAGACCGCGAGCAGGAACTGACCGCCGGCGCCGCCGGCGACCTCGCCGGACCGGATGAGATAGGCCACGACCGCCGTGCTGGTCGGCCCCACGGCCACGCCGACCAAGAGCGCGGTCTGGAGCGAGTAGAAGTGCGCCACGGCGACCGTGGCGAGCGCAAAGGACAGGAGCCCTCCGCCGAGGGCGGAGGCGATCCCCTGCCAGCCGGCGCTGCGGAGCGAGGCGAAGCCGCCCTCGACGCCGGCGGCGAAGATCACGAGGATGACGGAGAAGTCCGCGAAGAGCAGGACGTACGGGGTGACGTTGAACAGCGTCGAGTGCAGGAGCCCGTCGACGATACCGCCGATCGCAAACGAGCTGAGCACGACGCCCACCAGCACCTCCGCGACGAGCGGCGGGAAGCGGTAGCGCTGGGCGAGCGAGCCGACGAGCTCGGCGAAGGCCAGCAGGATGAAGATGAACAGCAGCGAGTCGAATGCCTCGGTAGAAACGAACGCCGCCATCCCCGACGGTGCGGAGAGGCGCTGGCCCGGTACTTAGTCGGGGAGGTTCGAGGAGAGCCGGCCGCGGCCGAGCCGCCGGAGGAGCCGCGCGAGCCACGCGGAACCGCGTCGGCTCCCGACGAGCAGCAGCGCTCCCACGAGGACCACGACCGCGAGCGCGAGTCCGAGCAGCGCGAAGCGGGGCGCCCCCAGGGCCAGCACCTCGAAGAGCGCGCCGGCGGCGAGCGCGGCGACGACGAGCCATAGGTCGCCCTCGCGTTGGGCGGCGACGATCCCGTCGGTGACGGGGCTCCGCAGCATCGCCAGGAGCGCGCCCCCGAGGGCGAGCAGGGCGAGGCCCAGGAAGATCGGGTCATTGACCGAGGCGAGCGGGAGTATCGGTGAGCCCGCTCCGCCGGACCAGGCCCCGAGCCCGCCGACCTGCTGGAGCTGGACCCGGAGGAAGCCGCCCCCCATCGCGCCCGGCGAGCTCCCGCCGGCCGCCCGCAGTCCGAGGCCCTCCCAGAGCGCCGCGACGAGGAGAAGGAACCGGGACGTGGGATCTCCAAGGCCGGTCTGCAGGACGCCGAGCACGCCGAGGGGAAGGCCACAGAGGATCCCTCCCAGAAGCGCATCCCACGGCGCGACGAGGAGAAAGCCGGAGGTGATCCCGCCCACCAGGACCGCGCCCATCGCGACGAGCGGGAGCAGCGCGATCGAGGGAGCGCGCTCCGGGAACCGCACGAGGACGAGCGGTGTCGCCGCGAGGAGGAGGCCGACGACGAAGGCCGCGCCAGCGCTCCCGAGCGCGGCGAGGCTCACGACGCTGAGGTACGCGAGCACCGGGAGCGCCAGCCGACCCAGCGGGTCGTGGCCGGGTCTCATGCGAGCCCCCAGGCCCGGAGCTGCGAGTAGGTCTCGAGCACGCGGCCGCTGGCGCCGCGGCGGTCGTAGGGGAAGACCGGGATCCCCTCGGCGCGCAGCTCCGATTGCAGGCGCGCCGACCGGTCCTGCTCCTCGGTGCGGGCCCAGGCCAGGGCGCGGGCCGCCACGGAGGGCTCCCCCTCGGGGTAGAACGCGGCCTCCTGTGGGAGGAACGCGTAGAGGTGGTGGCCGCGGTGTCGGAAGCGCGCGTGCGCCAGGTGGAGACCGTCGAGCGGGCCCCGCAGCGAGGAGAAGAGCAGGACATGGGAGTTCGTGCGCAGCCGCGCGGTGAGCCCCTCCAGGAGCGCCGGCAAGGCGAAGCTCCCCTCTTCGGTGCGCAGGTAGGCCAGGTTCTCGGCCAGGAGCCGGAAGTGGCGCGCTCCGCGCGACGGGCGCAGGTACTGGCGGATCTTGTCGGTGCCCGTGGTCAGACCGACCCGGTCCTCGCCGCTGCGGGCCACCACCGCGGTCACGAGGCTCGCGGCCTCCACGGCCCGGTCCAGCGCGTTCTCACCGGGGAGCCCGGCGAGCATCGCCGGCGTCACGTCGAGCGCGAGCAGGAAGTCCTGGCGGCTCTCCTGCTCGAACTCCCGGACGTACCACTGGCCGGGCCGGCTCCGCTGCCAGGCGACGTGGCGGAGATCGTCGTCGGTCTGGTACGGCCGGAGCGATCGGAACTCGCTGCCGAAGCCGCGGTGCCGCAGGGCGAGCCGCCCCTGCACCCGGGTGAACAGGGCGGGACCAATACGCTGCGCGTGCTCGATCGGCGCCGGGGGCACGACCTTGACCGGCGCGCGCGTCTCGGAGAACAGGAGCTGCGCCCAGGCGAGGCGGCGCGGGCTCCACAGCGTCACCGCCACGGGCCCGACGACGTGGCTTCCTCGCGATCCGGAGTGAAGCCGCGAGCGCAGCCGCCTTCGGACGCCCGGCGCCCACCAGCGGACGGCGGCCGGAGGCGGGCCGGCCGGCGCGAGCGCCTGAGGCAGCAGGTCCTGCACGGCCGCGAGCACGGGCGCCGCTCCGACGTAGCGGACCGAGACCTGGGTGAACGCCTCGTGGCCGGGGGAGAGAACGCCGGGGTGCTCCTCGCGCACCGCCGCGAACTGGTCGGCGCCCGGGCGCGCCCGGTGGAACCGTACGATCTCGCCGGCGACGAGAGCGAAGGCGACGGTGCTCGCGAGCAGCAGCAGGAGCTCGAGCGTGAACGCGGCGAGGAGCAGCGCCGCGAGCGTGGCGGCGAGCGCGAGGTGGCCGCGGGGGGCGATCACGATCTCGCGCGCCTAGCGGGGGACCTCGATGCGGTCCATCCGGTCCTTGAGGACCTCGCGCAGGAGCGGCTCGAGCCCGTTGCGGCCGGTGACGAAGCGCTGCGCGACGACGTCCGGGTGGAGCAGGATGCGGTGGTTGAGCACGTCGAAGGCGGCGCTCTTGATGTCCTCGGGCGTCACGTAGCCCCGGCCCGCCAACAGCGCCGAGGCCTTGGCGGCCCGCACGAACTGCACGCCGGCCCTCGGCGAGCCGCCCATGAGGATCCGCGGGTCCTCGCGCGTGCTGCGCAGCAGCGAGACAACGTAGTCCAGGAGCTCGGCCGAGAGGGTCACCCGCAGCGTCCGCTCGTGCAGCCGTAGGAGCGTCTCGGCGCGCACCGCCGTCACCGGACCCTCGGCGGCCACCGGGCCGCCGTGCCGCTCGAGGACCGCGCGCTCGTCCTCGCGGCTCGGGTAGCCGAGGAGCAGTCGGAAGAGGAACCGGTCGATCTGCGCCTCGGGGAGCGGGTAGGTGCCCTCCTGCTCGATCGGGTTCTGCGTCGCGATGACGAGGAAGGGGCGCGGCAGCGGGTGGGTGACGCCGTCGACGGTCACCTGCTTTTCCTGCATCGCCTCGAGCAGCGCCGACTGGACCTTGGGCGGGGCGCGGTTGATCTCGTCGGCGAGCACGACGTTGGCGAAGACGGGCCCCTGGCGGTACTCGAAGGTCGAGCTCGCCGGGTTCAGAATCACGGTGCCGGCGATGTCGGAGGGCAGCATGTCCGGCGCGAACTGGATGCGCTTGAACGAGAGCGAGAGCGCCGAGGCGAACCGGTGCGCCAGCATCGTCTTGGCGATCCCGGGCACGCCCTCGAGCAGCACGTGCCCCTCCGCGAGGAGTGCGACCAGGAGCTGGCGGACGGTGGGGCCGTAGCCGATCACCTCGCGGCCCACGTACTCCTCGAGCGAGTCGAGGAGGGCGGTCGCCTCCGGGTCACCGGCGGGGCCGGTGGCCGCGGTCGGCGCGCGGGTCGTCGGGGCGGGAGCGCTAGGGGCCGCTTGCGAGCTCATCGCGATCTCTCCAGGAGCGTCAGATCCGAGTCGACCTCCCCCAGGAGGGAGTCGAGACGGCGGAAGAACCAGCGGCGGGAGGCCTCGAGGCTCCGCCAGAAGTCCCAGCGGAGCCAGCTGCCGCTCTCCAGGCGAAGCGCGTGCAGGTGGAGCTGCGTGAGGCGCGTGGCGAGGCGCCGGTAGCGGCGGCGGTCCGCCGGCGCGAGCGGGCTCGCGCCCGCCGGCGGGCGGTCGACCTCGTCGAGCGGGGTGCCGCGGTGGCGCCGGAGCGAGGCATCGAGCCGGTCGTACGCCTCGAGGAGGACGGCGGAGTACTGCTCGAGCCGCAGAGCCACCACGGTGCGGCTCA
>DASYZY010000122.1:0-2925 GCA_035945735.1 Thermoplasmata archaeon | reverse complement strand
TCTACCTGGGAGGCATTTTCGTCTCCGGGACCTGGCTCTACTAGCCCAGCGCCCGGCCGTCCCACGGGGCGCCGCCCGGAGGGGGGCCCCCCGATCGGCGCGTGACAAAGTGCGCCCGCGGCACCGCGGCCGTCCGCACCCGACCACGGAGCCGTGCTTCCGGCCCGCGATCGGAGCGATGGCGGAGCCCGCCTAGGGTCGCCGGGAGCCCAGCCAATCGTGAACTTGGGGCACCGCGTGGTCGAACAGCGTGAGGTGGCCCTCCGCTGGATCCAGGTGGGGCTCGACGCCGGGGATGTTCCGGACGAGGTATTCCCCGTGCGAGAAGGGGACGAAGTGGTCCTGGCCGCCGTGCCAGACCTGGGTCGGCACCCGGATCGACCCGAGGTCGAACCCCCAAGGGCGACACTGGCTCAGACTGTCGTCGCGCAGGCCGGCACCGCCCGCGCGAACCCCTTCCACGAACAGTCGAGTGAAGTACGCGAGGAGCTCGCCTTGGAAGCGCATCCGGTCGGTCGCCGACAGCAACGTTGCGAACCGTCGCCGGAGCCCCTCCTCGTTGACGGTCGCGAGGGCCTGCGCCTCCTGCTCGTTCTGGGCCTCCCAGCGGACCGGGTCGGCTAGGAGGAGACGAAAATCTTCGACGTTGGACGCCCCCATCCCCGCGGTCCAATCGAAGCCCTCCCCGGGGTACGGCGCGACGCCCGCGATCGAGCTCGCGCCGATCACGCGGCGGGGATGACGTGCGGCGCAGGCCAAGGCCAACGCACCTCCGCCCGAGTACCCCCAGACCCCGAACCGTTCGAGTCCCAGGTGGTTGGCGATCGCTCCCACGTCGTCGGCTTCGTCCAGCACGCGCCGGCCTCGCTGCGGGGTCGACCCGCCGTAGCCGGCCCGATCGTGCCCGATGAGCCGGATTCCCTTCCGGGCGGCGTCGCGTATGTGGGGCTCGTACAGCAGCCGGGCCCCCGGCGAGCCGTGCAGCACGAAGACGGGTAGGCCGCTCGGCTCGCCCGCCTCGAGGACCATCACCTGACGGCCGTCGGCGAGCTTGACCTTGGACTCCGTCAGCGTCACGGCCCGCGGATGCCGCCCGTCCGGAAGCGGAGCGCCAGAGTGGGGCTGCCCGAATTTGAATCGGGGTCCCGGGCTCCCAAAGCCCGAAGGATGGACCAGTAGAGCGGGCGGGGGCGTTCCCCGAGCCCGTAGCTACCCCACAGCCCCGCGCGGCGGCTCACAGCAACTCGACCCGGCGCAGCGAACGCCCGATGCGGCACTCGGCCGGCTCCGAGGCCACCGCCTCGACGTGGAACCGCTGCTTCGTGGGCATCGATGGGCCGGCGCAGATCTGCCAGTTCGGGCAGTCGATGCGCCGGCAGTCGGTCCGCGTGAGCTCGAGCTGGCTTCCGAGGATCGCCGAGCGGCTGTCCACGACGGCGCTGCGGCGGACCGGCTCGACCTCGACCACGTTCGCCGGCGACTCCTGGAGCGCGCACGGGTGTTCGATCGGACGCACCCGCGTCACGCGGTACCGCCGGCCGGCATCCAAGGTCAGGCACGCGTGGCGGTACGGGCAGGTCCGGCAGACCGGGCCCCCGCCCAGGTAGATGAAGGTGAACCCGGGCTGGGCTTCGGCCTTCGCCAGCAGCGTGATCTCCGGCATGCGCTAGCCGATCACCCCCGTCACGTTGGCCAATCGCTCGGCCGCCTCCTGGCTCAACCCGTTGTCCCCCAAGATGGTATAGCGGTCCGGTCGGACGGCGTGGGCGGCGACAAGCGCGCTCACCACTTCCTCCGGCGACAGCCCGAGCTCGCGGGCGGTGGTGGGCGCGCCGACGGTGTGCAGCGACATCCGGAGCTTGCGCCAGTCCCCGCCGTGCAAGTACATCATCATGATCGCACCCACGCCGCACTGCTCGCCGTGCAGGCTCGGGCGACCGGCCACCCGGTCGAGGGCGTGGCTGAACAGGTGCTCGCTGCCCGAACAGGGGCGCGAGGAACCCGCCACGCTCATGGCAATGCCGGCGACGATCATGGGACGGATCGCTATCCAGACCGACTCCTCGAGGTTGGGCTTGATGAGCGCCGCGTGCTCGGAGATCTCCTGGGCGGCGTACTCGGCGAGCGTCGCCCCGGTACTGGAGTACTCTTCGTTGCGTAATCGCGCGGCGAGCTTCCAGTCGAGGACGGCGGTGACGTTGGACAGGACGTCGGCGCAGCCGCTCGCCAGGAGCCGGAACGGGGCCTGCACGATCACCGAGGTGTCGGCCAGGACGCCGACCGGAACGACCGCCTCGACGCTCGAGACCTTTTCCGTGCCCCGGATGGAGGCCCGCGGCGAGGAGATGCCGTCGTGCGCCGCCGACGTCGGCACGCTGACGAACGGGATCTTGCGCCGGGAGGCCACGACCTTGGCGATGTCGATCTTGCTGCCCCCGCCGACCGCGATGAGGAACCGGGCACCGGCCGCCTCGACCTCCTTCTGCACGCGGTCGACCTCGGCCATCGTCGCCTCGCCGGCCGGGAAGGAGCTCATGGAGAATCCCGCGTCCGTCAGGATCTCGGCGGCCCGGCCGCCGGCGAGCGAGGCCGTGCGCGAGCCGGTGATGATGCCTCCGACCGGGGCAAAGTCGAAGCCACGGCAGAACTTCGCCAGCTCGTCGAGGACGCCGTGGCCCACGAGGACGGCCCGGGGGAAGACCATCGACCGGGCCTTGCCGAAGGGGCCCTCCCCGCCCGGGAGCACGAGACCCTTCGGTGCCGACTCCATCGTCCCCGGCGGGTTGGAGCGGGTCCGCCTATTAAGCGCGCGGCGGACCGACTAGCGGCCGGGCACGTCGCCCCAGAGCACCTTGTGCTCCTGGAGCATGCAGCGGACGTCGAGCCGGTCTCGCAGGACCCACTCCGCCAGCCGGCCGGCGTCGG
>DASYZY010000121.1:0-4334 GCA_035945735.1 Thermoplasmata archaeon | reverse complement strand
CCTCGCGCTCAGGCAACGGCCGCCCCGGCAAGGGCGCGGCCGGCCACTCCCAAGTCCGCCCCCGCGGCGCCGGCGCCCGCGGGTAGACCGCAGGTCTAAAGCCGAGCCGCCCGCTTCATTTCGGTAGGACGGTCCGATGGGGATGGGGACCGGTCACGCGGGGGGGACACGCACCCTGCTGCCGCCGGGCTCGGGTCGGGCCCCACCGGCGGTGCGCCGGGATCGCTCGATCCACCTCTGGGAGCGGATGGCCCCGGGGCTTCTCGCCGGCTGGCCGTTTCTCGTCGTCGGCACCTTCGGCCTCGTCGTCGGGGGCCTCCTGCTCGCGCACGTCGTCCGGCTCCTGCCCAACTCGGGCCTCCCGCTCTGGGTCCTGTTCCTGGGGATCGGGATCATCGCGTTCGCCGGCGCGGCCCTCGGCGCGCTCGCCCCCGAGGAGACGCCGACCCCCACACAGCGGCCGGCCCGTCTTCGGCCGACCGCCGCGCGCCCGCTGCGTCCGGCCCAGCCTGCCCGGCCCGTGCCCGCCCCTCTCCCCGTAACGGAGGTCCCCGAGAATCTCCACGAGCCCTGGGAGGAGGAGGAGGGGAGCTCCGAGGACCCGGAGGCTGCCGGCACCGCCGCGCTCTTCTCGCTCCCGTACCCCGGTCCTCCGCCCGCGACCTCGGCGGCCGTGGGGAGCGAGGGGTTCGACGCCTCGGGAGAGGACACGGACCACGGGGAGGTGCTGGCGCAGCTCGAGCAGCTCACCACGCTCATGCGCCCGACCCGCTCGGCTGCGCCGGCCGGAGGGCCGGGCGGGTACGTTCGCTACTGCATCGGCTGCGAGCGGAGCATCTCCGGGGAGGAGGAGCCGGTCTTTTGCACGACCTGCCGCGGAGCGCTTTGCCCGGACTGCGGTCGGGCCTCGCAGAGCACCGAGGCCGCGGGTCGCTGCCCTACCTGCGCCGCTCTGGCCGAGGCCGAACCGAACCGCTCCGACGCCGTCGATCCGTTCTAGTTCGACGGCAGGCCCGCCTTCTGGCGGAGCGCCGAGTAGAATCCGCCGAAGGCGGTCGCCGTACCGGTCCGCAGCCCTTGCAGACGGAGCGCCTCGCGTACCTCCTTCGGTGTCTGGCGGACGTCGAGGGTCTTGCCCGAATCGAACCGGTAGACGAAGGTGCCGGGCGGACCTCGGGGGAACTGTTCCCAGTCGCGCATGTGCGTCACCCGCAGCTCGCTGGCCTTGGGCGCGTCCCGGCCGCCGGCGAAGCCCGGGAGCAGCAGGTGCTCGTCGGTGAGCCATAGCAGCGTGGCCTCGCGCAGTGCCTGCTCGCTCACGTCGTCGAGCTGGCCGTTGGGGGAGACCTGGGCACGGACCCAGGCGGTGATCGCATCGAAGGTGCGCTCGGCGTTGTCTTCGAGCAGCTGGAGCACCGCCTGGCGGATCGCATAGCGGCGCAGCTGCTGGACGCCCGTCTCGGAGCCGCGGTAGTCCGCGGTGAGCCCGAGCAGCGACTCGGCGTTGTCGGCGAGGTCGCGGAGTGAAAGCGCCAGGAGCGGGGTCGGGGAGTCACCCTCGGCGACGTACCACAGCGAGAACTCCTGGCCGTTGGTGATGAGCGCCAGCGGGGCGGAGACGGCGCGCGCCAGCTTCGCGGCCTCGTCCGGGTCGCTGCCGTTCTCGGTCGGGCGGTGGACATCGAGGATGATCCGGGCCTTGCCGGCCGGGTCGAGCAGCGCGTAGTCGGCGTGCTCTCCGGTCGAGCCGGCGGGGAAGTCGAGGTAGACCTGCTTCTTGTCGTGGGGGTCCCAGCCCAGAGCGACCAGAAACGGGCTGATGATCCAGTGCTTGGTCTGCTGCTCGGTGACGTCCTTGACGTCGCGGAGCACCTCGCCAGCGACCTGGGAGAACTCGGTTAGCCGACGGGCAAGCTCGTTGGCATCCATCAGGCGCAGATGGGCTCGCTGGGGGCTTAAACCTAAGCTTCCTGCTCGCCGGGGCGGCCGCGATCCGCTCGGCGCCCGATCCCCGATCGGGGGTCGGTGAGCGGGCCTAGATGCCCCGGGTCGACCGCGGGGCCGCTCATGGGGTGGGGGTCCGGATCCGCGCCACCTCCTCCGGCAAGTACGATTCCAGAGTCCCCAGCGGCCGGTCCAGCCACGGGTACGCCGGCAGGCCGAGAAGGTCGCTCAGCAGCCACCGCACCTCGTACGGATACAGCAGTGTCGAGCCGGTCGCCGAGACCAGCGAGGCGAGGCGGACCGAGTTCGCTCCGCCCAGCCGGAAGTACCGGGGGCGCTTGCCGAGCGCGCCGAACAGTAGGTCGGTCAGGTCATGGTACCGGTAGCGCAGCGGGCCCCCCACATCGGCCGTGCCGTCCTCGCTCCGCCCGGCCTCCAACCACAAAGCTCGGGCGAGGTCGTCCACGGCCACCGGGCTCACATGGTAGGCGCCGTCCCCGAACATGGGAAGCCGGCCGTACCGCTCAATGAGGCGGAGCAGTACCCCGATCAGGCGATCGCCGGGGCCGAACAGCATCGTCGGTCGCAGGATCCGGTACGAGAGCCCCGAGCCCTCGATGGCGCGGTCGACCTCGCGCTTGTACCGGAGGTAGGGAAGCCGCTCCTCCAGCTGGGCCGGTGCGGGGGGCACGCTGACATGCAGGAAGCGGCTGACCCCAGCCCGCTGGGCCGCCTCGACGACGCGAAGCAGGCCGTCGCGCAGCGTGCGGAACTGGTACTCGCTCGCCCAGCGGTACCAGGCGAGCGTGAGGACCACTTGGGCCTCGCGCGCGAGCGGTCTCCAGTTGAAGTTCGAGGTGAGATCTCCCGGGTACCACTCGACGGCGCCGGCGACCTCGTTGGGCACATGCCGCCGGTGGACCGACAGGATCCGGTGGGTGCGGCCGAATTCGCGGATCACCGAGCGACCGACCAGTCCGCCGCCGCCCCCGACCAGGAGCAGCGTCGGACGGCCGGCGCCTTTCATCTGGCGACCGCCGGGAGGAGCTCGGGCGAGTTACGGATCGCGGTCGGGACGTTGAAGCGGCGATCGAAGGCCGCTCGGACCGGCCCCGTGAGCTCGGAGACCGGCACCCGTCGCCCGAGCTCGCGGGCGACCGAGGTCATCTGAGCACCGTCCAGCCCGCAGGGGCGGAACCGCGCGAAGGGGGCCAGGTCCAGATCGACATTGAGCGCGACGCCGTGGAAGCTCACCCACTCCTCCACCGCGATACCGATGGAGGCGATCTTCCGGGTCCCCTCGACCCACACGCCCCGTTGACCGGCGACGTGCTCGGCCGGAACTCCGAGCGTGGCCAGCGCCTCGATCACGCCCGCCTCCAGCTCGCCGACGAACCGTCGTACGTCTCGGCCGCGCGCGTCGAGGTCCACGATGGGGTAGCCGACGAGCTGGCCGGGGGCGTGGTAGGTGCTGTGCCCGCCCCGCTCGACGGGGACGACCGGCAGTTCCGGTGGCAGGCTCGCGAGGTCGTCGCCCTGCACGCCGACCGTGATCACCGGCGGATGCTCCACCAGGATCAGGGTGTCGGGGATCTCGCCCCGGCGACGGGCCCGCCGGAGCTCGCGCATCTCGGCGAGCGCGGCGCGGTACTCCCGGAGCCCCCAGTCGCGGTGCTCCACCCCTACCTCCGCCGGGCCACGTGCATCGGCTCGCCCAACCACAACAGGGCGGCCTCCTGCAGGCTCTCGGAGAAGGTGGGGTGGGGGTGGATCGTGCCGGCCAGGTCGCGGACCGTCGCGCCCATCTCGATCGCGAACCCGGCCTCGGTGACGAACTCCCCGGCGCCGGCGCCGATCGCGTGCGCGCCGAGCAGGAGCCCGCTGCCCTCCTCGGCGAGGATCTTGGTCCAGCCCGTCGTGGCGTGCGCGGCGTGCGCCCGGCCCAGGGCGGCGAGCGGGAACTTGGCCTCGCGGCAGCTCCGTCCGTTCTTGTCGGCGTCGGCCTTCGTCCAGCCGACCGTGGCCAGCTCCGGCGTCGTGAACACGACCGAGGGGATGACCTGAAAGTCGAACCGGGTGGGCCGCCCGGCGATGGCCTCCGCCGCGACGATCCCCTCGCGGTAGGCCTTGTGCGCCAGCATGGGGGCGCGGCAGACGTCGCCCACGGCGTAGATGTGGGGGACGCCGGTGCGCTGCTGGGCGTCCACCCGCAGGAACCCGGTTCGCTCTTCGGGCTGGAGACCCGCCTCCTCGCAGCCGAGCTTCGCGGTGTCCGCGCGCTTGCCGATGGTGAGGAACAGCCGCTCGGCGCCCAGCAGCTCCTGGCCACCCGGTCCCTCCACCTGGAGCTGGACGCTGCTGGGACCGCGCTCGAGCGAGGTCGCCCGGGT
>DASYZY010000120.1:0-4293 GCA_035945735.1 Thermoplasmata archaeon | reverse complement strand
TGGGTGCTCGGATTGTACGACGGCGTGCTCCAGATGCTGTTGCCGACCAGCCCCGGCGAGGTCGTGTTGAAGAACGCGATCTCCTTGTGCGTGGTCAGTGAGACCTCGTACAGCCCGCCCGGGACCAGCGGCTTGTCGCAGCGGCTGGCGGCCCCGATGAAGGCGTCGGCGCCGATGACCAGCGGGCTGCCCCACCCGAAGTACCCTTGAGAAGTGTTCCCCAGCGCGAGCTGCCACAGGGTCTTTCCGCTCTCCTTGTTCAGATCGTAGAGCACCGCGTTACCGCCAAAGACGAGCAGGGTGTTGCCCGACACGGTGGGGGTCGAGACGATCCCGAGCGCGGTCGTGCCGCAGAGCGTGTCGTTGACGTCCACGCCGAGGTAGGACTGCCAGAGCACTTGCCCGGTCAGCGTGCTGAGCGCGTACTCGTAGCCGCTCGTGCTCCCGACGTATACCACGCCCGCGGAGGTGACCGGCTCGGACTCGAGGGCGCCCGTCTGGTTGAACGACCAGAGCAGTCGGAGCGAAGCGGCCGAGCTCGCATTGATGAGCTTCTCTTGCGGGCCAAAGATGTCTCGGTTGTTGTTCGCGAGGTACGTGGGAGAGTCGGCGCCCGGAGGCAACTGAACCGCCGGGGCTTGGGCGGGGGCACCGGTAAGGGCGGGGAGTCGGTCGGTCGCGGATTGGACCGACGGCGACACCGCCGTCGACGAGAGGAAGAGCAGCACAACGGCGAGCGAGGCGCCGGCGAGGAGTGCTCCGTGCAGCGCCCGGCTCGCTCGCACGGCCCCGGTCGGTTGCTCTGAGGGCACCTGTACGGGGCGGCGCACTTGGCCTACGTATCTATACTTGTCGTCGGTCCGGGACGCGGATCCCGGCCCGGTCCGCCGGTGAGCGCGCGAGGCGCTGAGAGGCCGTCGCACGGGCGGCCCGCACGTTAAGAGGGGCACTCGCTCGGCGGGTTTCGTGGCCGAGCCGGAGATCCACACCCGGGGCGAGCGCATCTTCGCCTCGCTCGGTCGCGGGATCGTTCGCCACCCGTGGTACCCCATTCTGTTCTGGATCGTCCTCCTCGTCGTGGCGCTCCCGTTCCTCAGCTCCATTGCCAGCTCGACCACCAACTCGACGACCAGCCTTCCCGCCGGCGTGCCGAGCTCGATCGCGGCGGCCAAGATCGCTCAGGAGTTTCCGAACAGCACCGACGGGACGGCGAGCTACCTGCTCTTCGAGGGGCCGAATCTCACCGGTGCCCCTGTCCAGGGCCTCGTAGAGAAGGTCAGCTCCGCGATCGCGGCCGATCGCTCGCTGCGCGACTTCGCCGGGGTGGCGAGCGTGTACTCGGCGTACTCGGGGTATCTCGTCGGCGAGGGACGCCTGGCCGAAGGGGTGCTGGCTCCCGCGCTCTCCGCCACTCCTTCGCTCCCTGCGGAGCTCAACTCGAGTACCCAGCTGCTCTGGGGGCCTTCGCTCCTCTTCCTCCAGAACTGGAGCTCGCTCGTCGCTGCCCACCCCGGGACGGCATCCTCCCAGTGGAACTATCCGGCGTACAATGCGACCCGCGCGGCGCTCGGAGGCAATGCCACACTGCTCTCCGTCCTCAGTGCGTTCTACACGGGCCCCAGCAACTCCGGCTTCAACGGGACCGCCGCGTGCGCGAGCGCGTCCAACGTCACAGCGTGTGCCGACCAGGTCGCGCGCGCAGACGAGGCCCCGCTGCTGTCCACCCTGCTGCCCACCGCCGCGGGACGATCGCTCGCCCTCGCGGTCCTCCAGGGCGAGGGCGTGGAGAACTCGACCGCCCCGAGCGCGCACCGATGGGCCGGCTCCCTCGACCTCCAGGCCGCGAGCGGCCTTTCCGCGCGCTGGCTCGATCTCCTGTGGAGCCAGTTCCCGGCGGGCACGACCGGCATTGGAGCGCTGACGACGTGGGTCGGCTCGCTGGTCCAGAACGGGACGCTCGCGAGCTACCCGCTGCCGGTACCCACCGGCATCGCTTCGACCTTCCTCTCCGCCGACGGTCGAGCGGAGGTCGTCATCGTCGAGTTCTCGGTCGCCTCCTCCTTCGTGGCGGCGAACGGCTCGACGCCGGTCTACGACGACGTCGCCTCGATCGCCTCGCTCGTGCCGGGCGTGCTCAGCGCCGATCCGGTCTCCCACAGCCTGACCTACTACCAGACCGGCCCGGCCGCGCTCGACACCCAGGAGAACAGCGACCTCAACAGCACGATCGCGCTCGTCCTCCCGCTCACCATCATCACGCTGATCGGCATCACCATCCTGTACTTCCGGGCCCCGCTGACCCCGATCGTCACCTTCGGGGGGCTTGCCATCGCCCTCGTCCTCGGCCTCGCGTGCGTGGTCCTCGTGGGCCACCTCATCGAGAAGGTCGACTCGACCACGCTGGCCCTGGTGACCACCTTCGTGCTGGGGGTCGGGACCGACTACTCGATCTTCCTCCTCGCCCGGTACCGGGAGGAGGTCTACCGCGGAGCGGACCCGCTCGACGCGATCGTCACCACGGTGACCTGGGCCGGGCAGTCGGTGGCCACGAGCGGGGCCACGGCGGTGATCGCCACGCTCGCCCTCGCGTTCTCCGGCATCGCCCTGCTCAGCCAGTGGGGGATGGTGCTCTCGCTCGCCGTGCTCCTGACGGTCCTGATCAGCCTGACGCTGGTCCCAGCGATCCTCACGCTGACCCGCAAGCGCATCTTCTGGCCCTACACGGGCGCCCGCCTGACCGCACAGGCGGCGAAGGTGGGGGAGCGCATTCGAGCGGAGCGAACCTACTACTTCCGCGCCGGTCGGCTGACCCAGCGACGGCCGCTCGCCATCGTCGGTCTGATCCTACTCGTTTCGGTCCCGCTCATCATCCTCGCGCTGACCCTTCCGATCTCCTACAACTTCTACGACCAGCTGCCGGGCAACCAGAGCTCGACCGAGGGGCTCTCGGCCTACAACGCTCACTTCGGCAGCGGCACGATGTTCCCGTTCCAGGCGCTCGTCACCTTCTCTTCGCCGCTGCTCGTGGGCAACACCACCAATGTCGTGGAGTTCACCGACCTCGCGGATCTGACGAGCGATTGGTCGAATAGCTCCGGCGTCGCCGCGGTGGATTCACCGGTAGGCCCCTGGGGAGCTCCGCTGTCATCGTGGGCCACCTACGCCGCTCTCCCGCCCGGTACGCAGGCGGAGCTGCGCGGCGTGCTGTCGAGCTACGCGGGCACCGACGGGAGCTCGGTACTGCTCACCATCGTCCCCACCCAGGCCGGGCTCTCCTACGCCGCGGTGTCGACGTTCACGAACTTGCAAAGCGGAGTGCCCGCCCTGGAGCAGGAGCACCCGAACATCACCGCCGTCTACTTCGGGGGCGGCGCCCCGGTCACGCACGACCTGGCGGCCCAGACGAGCGCGGCGACGCTGCGGATGATCCTGCTGGTCTCGATCGGGCTCCTGATCGTGCTCTTCGTGGTCCTACGTACGGCGGCGATCCCCCTGTTCGCGCTGGCGACCATCCTGCTCTCGATCAGCTGGGCGCTGGCCCTCACGTCGCTCATCCTGACGACGGGCCTCGGCTACCCGCTGTTCTTCTTCGTGCCCACGGTGATGATCATCCTGATCCTCGGCCTCGGCACCGACTACAACATCTTCCTGCTCACCCGCATCCGCGAGGAGCGGCTCCGCAAGCAGGGGAACTCCGAGGCGATCGTCCAGGCGGTCGGTCACACCGGCGGCATCATCACGGCCGCGGCGATCATCCTTGCAAGCGCCTTCGCCATTCTCGGAGTGGGCAATTTCACGCTACTCCGGACCATCGGCTTCGGCGTCGCGATCGCCGTCCTCCTCGATGCCCTCGTCGTCCGCACCTACCTGGTGCCGGCGACCCTGCGGAAGATGGGCGATCGGGTCTGGGACCTGCGCCTGCGCCACCCGCCGGTGAGCGGTCACTCCGACTCCGCATCGGCTCCCGCAGATCAGGAGTAGCGCCCCCCGGCTCCTGCCGCCGGCCGTGGTTTGCCACCGGTGGAGGTACGGCTACGGCCCTAGCACGGAGCCGCTAGTAGAGCCAGGTTCCCTCGTGGGCGAACCCGCTCAGATAGACGACGGTACTGTCCTGGGCATCGAAGGCCATGGACGCGAAGTAGTCCGTAGCGGGAGCTTGGGCCGGCGCCAGGTGGGTCCACGTTCCGCCGAGGAAGCTCCAGGTGTCGGCCACGGGCGTTCCCGTCGAGCCGAGGCCTCCAAACATCAGCATGTAGCCGTCGGTGTCGTCGTACACCAGCGGGGCGTCCGCAC